>DATHEN010001125.1:0-2211 GCA_035318565.1 Polyangiaceae bacterium | reverse complement strand
CAATCGGAGTTCGACCGATCTGGGTGGTCGTCGAGGTCGATGCGGCCTACCAGCACCTGTCCGGTGATTGGCGAGCGCGCTTGCCGACAGGTACACGCTCGGAGAGCGCGCAGCTGAGCGGCGCAACTTTGACGCCCACGGGCGCGCTGGTCGGCCAGTTCTGAGTCGGCCTGAAAAACATCCGAAGGCATTGGAATTGCTCTTGGTCCCTCGCGGTCCTTGCTCGCCGAAGCGCGGCGCTCTACCCTGAGCTCGTGATTTCTCTGCGTTCGTGGACCGTGCCGTCGCGGACCGCCACGCTCCTACTCGGGGCTGTCGGCGCGCTCGGCTGCGCTTCGCAGATCGAGTCGTACACGGCGGACGCAGACACGGGCACCACGCACGCTTCGATCACCATCGAGCGCAGTGAGCCGGCGAACGGATCCGGCCTGCTGCGCGGCAGCGTGCTCGCTGGCTTCGCACGCATTCCGGACACCCTCGAGGCAAAGAACATAATGCAGGCGGTGGGCCTCGCCAGCGATGCCCCCGCGGTCGGGCACTGCCGCGCCGTAAACGCCGTCGATGAAACCCGTCCGGCATCGATGGGTTACGTCGAATTCATGGAGGCGGGAGATATCCGTCTGGCGACGACCCAGGGCGCCACGCAATTGTCGGCGCGTGCCTTCCCCACGATCACGGATTTGATTTCGGGCGTCGTCTACACCACGCGCGATCGCTCTGCAGACGCCATTCCAGCCGGTGAGCGCTACGCGATCAGCATAGCGGGCAACGGCAGCCTCGGCCCGCTGACTTTGAACGTGCAAGCGCCGCGCGCCCTGGACGGCGTGACGGTGGCTGGGGTACCTCTCGCAGAAGTTCAGACGGTGTCGACGGCACAACCCATCGAGCTCGCGTGGACTGCCGGTGAAAGCAACGACGTGCTCGTCACCGAGTTCGCGACGCTCGACGGCAGCGCAGGCACCCTGTGCACGTTCCGGGACGACGCAGGCAGGGCCACCCTACCCGCCGGCATGCTCGATACGGAAGGCGCGGGCCGCCTCGTGATCCGCCGCGTGAGCAGCCACAAGTTCGTGAAGCCGGGCATCGATCGCGGCGAGCTGCGCTTCGACTTCGCGCTGCGCGCCAGCCTCACGTTCGTTCGCTAGTATCTCGTCCATGCGCAATTGCGGAGCGATGTATTAGTCTCGCTCTTGCTGGTTCGTCAGCCCAAAATCCGGGTTGACGTACGTCACCGTGCATCCGGAATGCGTAGCTGAGCCGAGGGACGAGAGGGCGAGACCATGAGCGCACCGCATCGCGTCTATTTCATCCCCGGTATGTTCGGTTTCGGCCGGCTCGCGGGCTACGACTATTTCACGCACCTTCGGCGCGGGCTCGAGCAGCGCTTCCGCGACGCGGGCGTGCAGGTGAAGTTCGAGGACGTGCCGGCTCCGCCCACAGCCTCGCTACGCCAGCGTTCGCGCGTACTGGCCCGCACGGTGCTGCGCTGCTCCGGCAGCGAGGACGGCCCGATTCACTTGGTCGGTCACTCCACGGGCGGGCTCGACGCGCGTCTGGTGCTGTCGCCGAGCGTGAACCTCTCCAGTGAAACGCCACTCTTGAGCTGGGTGCCGCGCGTGCGCTCGTGCGTCAGCCTCAACACCCCGCACTACGGTACGCCGCTCGCCGGCTATTTCGCGACCGTGGCCGGCACGCGCGTGCTGTACGCGCTCAGTCTGCTCACCTTCGTTTCGCTCTCGCTCGGTGAACCCTCGTTGGCGGTCTTTTCGCGGCTGCTCGCTGGACTCGGCGGCATCGACCAAGCCCTCGGCGGAGGCGACATGCGCCTGATCAGCCGCGCCACCAATACCATCCTGCGTTTCGTCGACGAAAAGGGCCGCGGCGAGATCACCGACTTCCTCGGACAGATTCGCATCGATCAGGGCGGCGTCATCCAGATCATGCCGGAGTCGATGGACCTGTTCAACGCGGCCACGGAAAACTGTCCGAGCGTGCGCTATGGCTCGATTGCCGGCGCCGCGCCCCCACCCCGGACGCTGCGTTTCGCGCGCGGCGTGCGCTCGCCGTACGCGGCGCTGACGGCGGCCATGTATTCCACGCTCTATCAATTCACGAGCCAGCGGCCGAAGATGTATCCCTACGCCGCGCCGACGCCCGAAGAGCAGCGCATGCTTTCGGATGCCATTGGTCACGAGGTGACCGAGCGCACGA
>DATHEN010001124.1:0-3876 GCA_035318565.1 Polyangiaceae bacterium | reverse complement strand
CTAGTGCTCACCCCCGGCAGCGCCGCACCCAATCTAGACGCGCCCGAGTGCCGCATCGAGTGCCTGATGGGCGACTTCATGGACATGCAGACCGGCAAGCTGAACCCCATGCAACTGGCGCTGAGCGGCCGTATCCGTATCCTCGGCAACGCTCAGATCCCAATGGCGCTGAGCGGCGTCTTCGTCTGAGCGCAGGATTGCGTACAGGCTTCGAGCGACTCGGGAACTGATTCTGGGGCGCTGAGATCTGAAGCTCGGCCGTTTACGGCGCGGTGGCTGCGGGCGGTGGCGGCAGCGCGGCCCAGCGCAGCGATTCGCCGTGCTGGCTCGAGAGCTTCTGCGTCTTGAAGCGTTTCAAGGAAATCAAGTACATGCCGGGCGCCTTGTTACGCGTGGAGAAGAACGCGATCATCCGGCCGTCGGGGCTACACGCAGGAGCGGTGTTCGAACCCTGATTTTGCGTGAGACGCGTCATGCCACGGCCGTTCTCGCCGCTCATCACCAGGTCGTGACGGTCTCCGCCCACGGACACGGAATACACCACGCGGACGCCGTCCTCCGTGTCACAGAACGTTGGCGCGCCCGCCGTGAAGCCCGGCGGCGAGATGGCTTTACCTTCCAGGAACACGCGCTGCGAGCCCTGTTTCACGCCGCCCCCGATCCACGCCACCTTGCCCGACGGGCTGAACACCGGGTGCGTGGACAGGTCCGTGTTCGAGGCTTTCGTCATGTTCGAGCCGTCGGGATCGCCCACGAAGATAGCGCTCTTGGCGTCGGCGGCGACGGCGACCGCGAGCTTCGTGTAGTCCTTGTTGAAGGCCACGCTGTAGATCGACGTCTTGAACGGTACGTCGATGGGCTTCGGCTGTGCGCCGGGTGCGAGCATGAAGAGCCGGAACGGCGAGTAGTTCTTGCTGACTACGTGAAAGATCTGGTTGTTCGGTCCCCAGGTGGGCGCGATCGCCGTCAGGTCCGGCTGGGTGTGCGGAGCGAGCCCGCTGCCATCCGAGTCCATGCTGAAAATGCGACGGTTTCTGCCCCACGGCGCGGCGAACACGAAGTGGCTGGCGAACCCGCCGGGACGCCCGGTGAGCGCGCCGAGCAGCGCGTCCGTCACGCGGTGCGCAGTGACGCGGATATCCTTCCCGTCCACGAGCAGCTTCTTCTCGTAAACCGGATCCTTGCCGACGTTCAGGAAGTAAGCGAGGCCGAAGACCTCCACCTTGCCGGTGCTGTGCTTGCGGGCGGAAACTTTGAGGATGGCTTCGGCGCCGAGCTTCTTCCAGGCGTCGATGTCAACCGGGTCGTCGAAGCCGTACAACCCAGGCGGAGCCTTGCTGTCGGCGATCACGTCGAACAGACCGGTGAGCTCGAAGTCACGGCGCACCACCCCGCGCACGATCACGTCCTCGAGATCGGGCGAGAGCGACGGGAGGATGGCGATCTTCGGGATGTGCTCCTGAACGTTTGCCGTGATCGGCAGCTCGCCCAACAGGCTTTCATCGGGGGGCGGAGCCGCACCCGCCGGCGGCGCAGCGGGCGGGGCGGGTTGTGCCAGGGCGGCGGCGGCGAGCAACGACGCGAGCGCTGTCGACGAGATCGTAAGCAAGCGGGTCTTGGCAATCATTCGCATCGTTGCGTTTTTCCGAGGAAGTTGAGGCCGAGCGCGGGCGGCAGAATGTCCGGGTAAAGGGGCGGCGGCGGCGGCACTTGTTGGCCTACCACGCCCTGCATGGTCGCTTGAACTCGCCCATCGAACACGCCGTTTCCACTGGCTCTACCGACGGAGAAGCCCGAAACGGTCCCGTCCGGTGAAATCGTGGTGGAAACCGAGGAGCTCAGGCTCTTCAGCTCCGCGCAGGCGATGGAGCCCGGCGGGATGTGAAAACGCGAGCTGAACCAGGCAATTAGCTTCGCCCGGTAACCGCCGACGGCGCGCGCTTTCAGCGGGTCGGTTTCCGTCCCTTCCTTCACGCCGTCCGGTGCGCCTTCCCCCTCGGCGACCTGAGTCGGCTCGGGTGCGGCATCGAGCAGCGGCTCGTCGACCTCTTTGGCGAGCTCCGCGTCCGGGGGCGGCGCTGCGGCGTCTTGCGTCGCTACCTGGCTGGTCGGGATGGCTTCGGGCGTCTTCTCCGCTTTCTCCGAGGGGGCGCTCTTCTCTTCGAAGCGTTGCACCGGCGCCTGCTTTTTCCACATGTCCGGCAGCTTCGTCTTCACCTTCTTGCCGCCGAGCTTGAGCAGGGGCGTGTCGTCGAGCACGGGCTGCACGGCGATCGGGATCTCTTTGGCCGGGAGCTCGAGCCGCTGCGAGAGCTTGGCGTCGGCGCTGCCCGCGGCGATGAGTATCGAGAAGAACCCGACCTGAATGGCGGCTGCGGCGGTGACGGCGGCAGCGAGCTCCACCGTCGTGAAAGCCGGTGCCTGCGCGTCGTTCATGGCTCAGCGAGTCCGCGGAGCGCGTTGCCCGCGTTCCTGCTTGGTAGGACGATCGACGTCGCTGGTTTGTTCAGCTTCGGTCTCGATTTCCGGCTCCACGAGTAGGTTCAGGGATTGCACCCCGCTGCTGCGGGCCGCGGCCACGACCAGGGCCACGGTGCCGTAACGCGCGTTCTTGTCGGCGCGGATGTAAAGCTCGCGTTCCTTTTGCACGCGCGCGTTCTCGCGGAAGGCTTCGTCGACGCGTCCCGTCACGTCTTCCTCGCCGAACAGCACGCGTTCTTCTTTGGTGACCGTGACCAGGAGCCGCGCGTCCTTGACGGGCGTTTGTGCGGCCTTGACCTCGGGCAGATCGATGCGAAGCCCGGTGGTCAAGAGCGGCGCGGTGACCATGAACACGACGAGCAGCACCAGCATCACGTCCACGAGCGGAGTGACGTTGATCTCCCTGAACCCCCCGCGCCGTCGCCCGCCGAGTTGAACACCCATGCTTCAAACCCCGCCAGGGTACCCCATGGGACGGTGCGATGGGTCGCGCACCAGGGGCATGGCACCGCCGCGCGCATGATCGGCGGCGAGTGTTTGCACCCAAGCCTCGCTCGAGGCGCTCAGCTCCTCGAGCAGATCGCCGATGCGCTTGTCGACGTAGTTGAAGCCTATCGTCGCCGGGATCGCCGCGACCAGACCAAAGGCCGTCGCGATCAGCGCTTCGCCGATGGCGGGGGCCACCACGGGTAGCGAAGCGCTCTTCTCGAGGCCGATACGCAGAAACGCGTCCATGATGCCCCACACCGTACCGAACAAGCCGATGAACGGAGAAGCGGACGCGATACTCGACAACGTCGGCATCAGGCGCGAAGCCTTCTGCTGCTCGGAGGCGATTGCCCGTTTGGCGACAGCCAACAGCAGATCCGGTGTGAGGTTCCGTTGATGATGGCGTTTGGCGAGCTCGATCACCACGCGCGCACCCGGCGCATCCCGGTGTTGAAGCGCCAGTGAAATCAGGTCCGAGCCGGTTTCGATGGTTTCGGCGTTCTTTTCGAACAGCAGATGAGAGTGCCGGAGCCGGCCGAGCTGCAGCGCCTTGAGCACCCAGATAATCCAAACCAGCGCCGAAGCGACGATCAGAACGAGCAGGACCGCGAGCACGATGCCCGAGGACTCGAGCATCAGATGAAATGGATCGAGCGCCTGGGTTTCGGGGGCGGGGGTCGAGGTGTTCATGATGGGTAGGAGCAGAGCCTGGCGTACTGGCTATAGCGCAAAGCGCCTTCAACCCGTAAGCGCGCGCGTTGTGGCGCGGCAGTATCGAGCCGGCGCTACCACTGCCGGCCCGCGCACGCCGCCGGCAGCAGCCCGTCAGGCACCGGCGCGGAAGCCTGACCGGCCTCACGCGCCGAGCTGCCAGGCCGGTCAGTCACCGAGCATCACATCGACGCG
>DATHEN010001123.1:0-3049 GCA_035318565.1 Polyangiaceae bacterium | reverse complement strand
AAGCACATGTGCTCGCTGACAGCATATCCGTTTCCGGTACGCGCGCTCGCGTAGTCCCATCGCAGCGCGCCGGAACCACGATTTATCGCGTGGTACTTGGTCCGTATCCGAATCGTGCTGCAGCCGAGCAGATCGGTCGCGATTCCAAGAGGTCCTACTGGGTATTTCCCGGGCAGCCATGATAAAGACCACGCCAGTGTCTACGCCAGTGACCACCGACACCGCGAATCACGGTACGGGTTGGGAGGCGGCCGGACGTCAGATTGCGCCGATGTTGGGCAGCTACTCTGCGGCCGTCGTGACAGGAACCGACGCGCTCGCGGCGGCCCACGTCGCCATCGGGATCGGGCTCGCCGAAGCCGAGCACAGGCGGATCGCCATCGGCGATCTGGTTGGTGAGATCGAGCCGATCCAGGCGCTCGTCACGAGTGACGATCCGCACGGGATCTCCGACAGCTTCACATTCGGCGTTTCGCTCAACAAGATCGCGCAGCCAATCGACACCACGGGCAACCTGTTCATCATGCCAAGCGGTACCGGCAGCGTGGCGGACCCCGAGATCTATCGCAATGCGCGCTGGCAGCGTCTCGCCAATGGATTCCGTGAGGTCGGCGCTCTGTTGCTGCTGGTCGCGCCGGCGGATGCTCCAGGGCTCAAGGAGTTGATCGACCAGCTTGACGGGGTGGTGCTGGTTGGAGGGACGCCACTCGATTTCGCGCCGTACATCAACGTCCTCGCGCGGGTACCTACCGCCCTGCGCGAAATGCCACGCGGCGCTGTGAAGAAGCCGCTTCCAATCTGGAAGATCGCCGCGCTATTGTTGCTGCTCGTTGCGCTCGTCGGCGCAGGCCTGTACTTCCGCTTTGCGAACGAGACACCGAGCACAGCAAAGCCGGCGTTCAGACAACCGGCACCAGTGGTGGCGCCGCCAGTGGCAACAGCAGCGGATTCCGTCACCGTTCCTCCGCCAGCCAATCCGGCGGATTCGGCAATTGCGTCAGCGTATGCGGTGGAAGTCACCGCGTGGAATTCCAAGGACGATGCGAACGAAACGCTCGCTCGCTTTCGCAACATTCTCCCTGCTGGCACGATTTCCCCGGTACCTGTGGGTCCGAATCGCGACAGATACTTCAAGCTGATCGTGGGTGCATACCCCATGAGAAACGAGGCTGATGCCGAGCTCGCGGTGTTGCGCCACAAGAACGTGACGCCGACACCGCAGCTTGGTACAGTAGTACGCACGCCGTACGCGCTGCTCATCGACAGTGCAGCCGCAGGGCGACCGAGCGAGCTCGTACGAAAATACCCCGAGGCCAGAAAGTGGGGCTCCTACGTGCTTGCACAGAAGGACGGATCGCTCAAGCTGTACGCGGGCGCGTTCGAGCGACCTGAAGATGCGGCCGCGTTGATGTTGACGCTGCGTGCCGAAAAATTGACACCTACTCTTGTATATCGCACAGGGAGAACACCGTAATTGCGGTTGACCAAACTCGAGCTGCACGGATTCAAGTCTTTCGCCGATCACACTGAACTGGTCTTCGAGCCAGGAGCCACGGCAATCGTGGGCCCCAACGGCTCTGGCAAGTCCAACGTATCGGATGCCGTGCGCTGGGTATTGGGCGAGCAGCGGGCACGTACGCTGCGCGGCGGGAAGATGGAGGATGTGATCTTCCAGGGTTCATCCGCGCGCAAGGCAGTCAACATTGCCGAAGTCTCGATGCATTTCGACAATGAAGACGGCGGATTCAACGTTCCGTTCCGCGAAGTCGTGATCACGCGCCGGCTGAGCCGATCGGGTGAGAGCGATTACTTCATCAACCGGTCACCTGCCCGACTGCGCGACATCCACGACATGGTGCGTGGCACTGGTCTGGGCGCCGACTCCGGCGTGGTCATTGAGTCGCGGATGCTCGACGCACTGCTGTCGGATCGCCCGGACGATCGTCGCGAGCTGTTCGAGGAAGCGGCTGGCATCGGGCTGTACCGCGATCGCAAGCGCAGCACGGAACGCAGGCTCGAGGAGACCACCGTCGATCTCGCACGGCTTGGCGACCTTCTGAACGAGAAGGAGAGCCACGTTCGTTCGCTCGCCCGTCAGCGCAAGCGCGCGGAGCGCCATGCGGAGCTCATGGCCCGCCGATTCTCCGTTGATGTAACGCTTGCCGCGCGCGAGATGACCGCGTGGAGCACGGAGCTGGATGAGCTGCGTGACCGTCTCGCCGCGCTGCGCGAATCCGCACCGGCGGAGCACGAGCGTGTGTTCGCGGCCGAGGGTGCACGCGACACTGCACACGCCGCGCGAGCGACCGCCGAGGGTGGCCGCGGCGAGCTTGCGCGCATGGTTGGCGAGCAGCGCGAGCGTGCTCAGCAGCTTCGTGGTGAGATAGCTGTCGCCGAAGAGCGCCGTCGCAATGCGGCAGCGCATCGCGAGCGCGCGGAAGAGGAGCGGCGCGAACGCGGTGATACTGCACAACGTGTTGAAGCCGAGCTCGCGGAGGCCGCCGAATCGCGCGCCCAGCTCGAAGCCGAGCTCGCTACGCTGAGCGAACAGCTAAGTGATCGTACGTCGAGCGAAGAGGTAGCACGCACGGCACTGTCTGCCGCACGCGGGGCAGTCGAGCAGGCCGAGCGGCGCGCACGCGAGCTGCGCGAGCAGATCCACCGCCTGACGATGGATCGCGATGCTGCCGAGCGGGAGCGACAGGATGTGCTCCGGCGTCATGAGGCAATCAGGAACGAACAACTGCAACTGTTCGACGCCGCCGAGATGGTGGCGCGTGAAGTCGAGGCGGCGCGCGTCGCGCTGGACGTTGCGCGCGTCCGTGTCGTGGAGACCGCCGACGTTCGCGATGCGGCTGAGGCTGACGTCCGCGCCAAGCGGGAGGCCGAATCGGCGGCACGGAGCGATGCTCTGCGCGCAGACGAGGCGCACGCGGCCCTCGAGGGTCGCGCGCACGCGCTGCAGGCTCTCGAGCGCGAGCGCGTAGGACTGGCCCCCGCTGCGGCTAAGCTGCTGCGTGAGCGCGGCAAGTTTGGCGATGGTGCCATA
>DATHEN010001122.1:0-5594 GCA_035318565.1 Polyangiaceae bacterium | reverse complement strand
CTCCATCACATTCAGCGCCGAGACTTCGCGACCATCCTTCACACGCTGCGTCTCGAGTTCCCGCACGTCGCGCTGTTCCTGGGTGGGGGTCAGGGCATCATCGTCGCCTCGCTCGCCCCGTTGCGCGCTTCACGCGCGCGTACCGCGGCGCTCGAGTCGCAGCAGACGTTCCTCGAAACGGTGCCGCAAAAGCGCCCGCTCATGAGCCTGTTCGATGATCTCTTGGTCGAAAATCAAGGGCTCGATCGCTTTCTCGAAGAATCGGCGTCCAGGGCGGGGCGGAGCCTCGATGACCTGGTTTCGACCGACGAGAACTTGTACCTCGAGTACGCGACCCCCCGCGGGAACGTACTACCCTGGTCCGCGCGCGAAGTGCTGGTGTCGCAGCTGAAGCACTTCCGCGACGAGCAGGCCGTCGCCCGCATGATTGCTCCCTGACGTGTCCGCGGCCGAGCGCGGTAGAGCGCCGCTGGCGCCATCAGGAGAATGGACGTCTCGAGACCGGCATGATACCTGCTGTCTCCTATGCGCGCTGCCTGCGTTGCGTTGTGTGCGCTGACGCTTGGTTGCGCCTCCACGGTGCATCGTCTCGACGGAGAGATGCCCACCGCGGTAGGCCCGGCCAATACGCTCTGCGAAAAAGACGAATGGCTGGTCATGGCCCCGACCCGCGCCGAATTTAGCGAGGAGGGAGCCACGACTACCCAAAAGCGGGACGACGGCGCCGGCCTCTACCGTGTGGGAAGCTCGGACCCCGAGTCCATCCCGGCCCTGAGCGACGAGTTCCCCGATTCGGAGATGGTCCACCGGCACAGAAGCGCCGTGAAAGGTCATGACGACAAGCGCCTGCTCGCGGCCAGCCTGGGAGCCGCCGGTGTGATCGCACTGGGCGTGGGTACCCTGCTATTCGTGAGCTCGTTCGAGACCAAGCGCAGCGGGAGCGAGGAAAGCCAGGAGCTGAACGGCGGCCGCGCGCTGGCAAGTGGGCTGGTCTTCGCCGGCGGCTTCGGTCTCGGCATCGCCGGTATCGCGGTCAACCCGAGCCAGGCAGAACGCTCGCGTGCCGACGCTTCACGCCACGTATTCTTCGGCCCGGAAGATGATCCTTCGCAGGTCCAGGATCTAGTCGTGCGCCACAATAAGCAGGTGCGCGAGCGCTGCGAGCGCACGCCGTCGCGCCCCTGAGCTCGCTCAGCTCGCGGCGATGAGCGCTTCGTGCGGCTCCGGCACCACCTGGAGCGCCGGCCGAGCTGCGTCGGCTGCGGGGGTGCCAGTATGCAAGCGGGCGCCGTCGACGATCGCGGTGCAGAGCTCCGGGAAGCCGTAGCCGGCGGCCGCCGCGATCATCGGTAACAGGCTCGTGGGCGTCATGCCCGGCAGCGTGTTCACTTCGAGCACGTATTCGTTCTGGCCTTCGGTGACGAGCAGGTCGACGCGCAGAGCACCGTACGTGCCGAGCGCTTCTGCAGCTCGTTCGGCCAGGTTCAAAACGCCGCGGTAGCGCATGTCCGAGAGCCGTGCCGGCATGTGGTACTCGCTCCGGCCCGGCGTGTACTTGGCCTCGTAGTCGTAGATGCCGTTCTTCGGAACGACTTCGATCGCCCCGAGCACGCGCCCGTTCAGAATGCCGACCGCGACCTCGCGCGCCGCCACGAAGCGCTCCACCAGCGCCGAGCGGTCGTGCGTCAGCGCCTTGTCGAGCGCCGTCACGAGCTCGGCGAGGTTCGACGCGCGGCTCACCCCGATGCTCGATCCTTCGCGCCGGGGCTTGGCGATCACGGGAAACCCGAAGGAGCCGTGGGTTTCTTCGACGGCAGCAGCCGACAACGTACCGGAAAACTCGTAATAGGGAGGCGTGGGTACGTTGTAGAGACGGAACAGCTCCTTGGCCTTGAGCTTGTCCATGGCCAGAGCGCTCGAGAGCACACTCGAGCCGGTGTACGGAATCTCGAGCATTTCCAGCAGCCCCTGCACGCAGCCGTCCTCGCCCAGACCGCCGTGAAGGGCGAGAAAGGCGACATCCAGGCGGGCTTTACACAGCGTGCGGGCGGCTGTCGCGCCGGACCCCAGGACTATCGGTACGACGTCGTAGCCTGCCTCGTCGAGAGCCGCCGCCACCGCTTTACCGGAACGGATCGAAACTTCTCTCTCGGCGGAATTCCCGCCCATCAGGACTCCGACGCGCTTGGCCTTCATGAACGACTGCTCCTGATTTCCCAGTGAAGGGGCTGTTTCGTTAACGCGATTTCGGCCGCGCCGAACGCAAAAACAGCACGCGGCGCTAGCGCGAGCGCGGCTCGAAAGCTGTCCGGCATGTGTCCAACATCGTTAGCGAAATTTCGAGCACTGGCCAAGAAAGTGCGGCGCGGGCCGGTCTTTTCGCTTCAGCAGACCTCGACGACGACGGCGGTAATGTTGTCGCGGCCGCCGCGTGAGTTTGCGAGATCGATCAGGCGCTGCACGCTCCACTGCCCGCCGGGGTTCGCGAGCTCGGGGATCTCCTCCGGACGCAAGTAGCCGTGCAGGCCGTCGCTGCACAAGAGATACGTGTCGCCGAGCTCGATCTCGGTCACCAGCGTGTCCACCTGCACGTATTCACGGTTGCCCACGGCGCGCGTGATGACGTTGCGATGCTTACTGGTGCGCGCTTCTTCCAGAGTGATGAGACCCTGCTTGAGCTGCCAGGCGATCAGCGTGTGATCTTCGGTGAGCTGCGCGACTTCGTTGCCGCGCACTCGATAGATGCGACTGTCACCAACCTGCGCCAAAACCGCATGATCGCCGAAGCTCATCATGGCGCTGATGGTGGTTCCCATGCCTGCCTTGTCGCTATCGAGCTCGGCCATGGCGAAGACCATGTACGTCGCTGCTTGCACCGAACCCTCGAGCAAGCGCGCGGCCGTACGCGAGCGATCTTCCGAGTATTCCTTGTCGAGCTCGAGCGTGGCTTTGCCGCGCTTGATCATGCCGTAGATCGTGTCGACGGATTCTTGGCTCGCAATTTCCCCCGCCGCGTGCCCGCCCATGCCGTCGGCCACCACCCACAACCCCAGGACGTCGTCACAGAGGAAAGCGTCCTCGTTGACCTTGCGGCGCCGCCCCACATCCGAGCCGCCGTACGATCGCAGCTGCAGGTGGTGCTCTGCCATTCGAGTGGAGAATAATGCGCGCACTCGAAAGTCACAATCTCCCCGTTTCCATTGTCGTCCTGGGAGGGCACGCCTATTGTGGCGTGCACGATGCGGGCCTCGGCAGCCAGCGTGGCCGTGAAGGCGCAGACACCCGAGCGTGTCGCCAAGGGCATCGAGGAAGCTCTGGGCAAGCTTCCCAATGCCAGCGCTGGGCTGGTGTTCGTGAGCGGCGCCCTGGCGCACCAGCTGCCCGAGGTGTCGGCGGAAGCGGCCAAGGTGGCCAGAGGTACGCCGCTCTTGATCAGCGCCGGAGCCGGAGTCCTCACGGAGCGCGGGGAGCTCGAAGACCAGCCAGCCGCGGCGGTACTGGCCTGGTCGGGCGGCACGGCCGAGCCCTTGACGGTCCAGGCCTCGAACGCCGAGGAGCTCGGTGAGGCGCTGGCGCGGGTCCTGGGCGACCGCGCGGGCCGGTCCACCCTGACGGGCTTCGTCTTCGTGCGTCCGGACGGTTTCGGACCCCAGGCGTTCGAACCGCTGCAACAGGCGCGCGGCTTGGGCAACCTGTTCGGTGCCGGGACGCTAAGCGGCATCGACAGCCACTGCGTGGACGCTCGCGGTCAGGTCCTGAGCGGCGCCGCCTCCATTCTTCTGCTGAGAGGCTCGCCAGCGCCCTCGATCCGCGCGTCACCCGCCTGCCGGCTGTTGATGCCGCTGGCGCGCATCACCGAAACTCGTGGCTCGATGGTAGTGAGCATCGAAGACGAGCCGGCGCTCGACGTGCTCAGCGCGACGGCACAAGAGCTCGCGGACCAGCCGCTCGTGTTCGTGGTGCTGGCGCCGGAAGACGTGCCGGGCCAGGAGCGCAGCGGCCGGCCAGAGCTCCTGGTGCGCGCGGTTCAGGGCGTAGATCCCGTGCGCCGCAGCCTGCTGGTGTCGGACGAAGTGCGCACCGGCATGCGGATCGCCTTCGCCGTCCGTGACGCCGCGGCCGCTCGCACCGATTTGGAAGCCGTCACGCGCGATCTCGAGCGAGACATCGCCGGCGCAGCGCCGCGCTTCGGTGTGTACATCAATTGCGCCGGCCGCGGCTCGTCACTGTACGGCGCCTACGACGTCGATACTCGCATTCTGCGCGCGCGCTTCGGCGACATCCCCATGGCCGGCATGCAGTCGTCGTTCGAGATCGCTCCCCACGGCGGCAAGCCGACTCTGCAGCTCTACACGGGAGTGCTGGGGCTGTTCACGACGCTCAGCTGAGTCTCCCCGCAGCATTCGACATGGCGACCCCTTCCGCACTGAAACTCGGTTCACGCCGGCGCAAGCTCGGCATCGCCGACGGCCTGCTCGCCGCCCTGGTGATCGCGATCGTCGGGCTGATGGTGGTGCCCCTACCCACCTGGCTGCTCGATCTGCTGATCGCCACGAACCTGGCGGCGTCGGTGACGATTCTCCTGGTCTCCCTGTACGTGAGTGACGCGCTCAAGATCGCGGCCTTCCCCACCCTGCTCTTGCTCACCACCCTCTACCGTCTGGCGCTGAACGTCTCTTCCACGCGTCTGATCTTGCTTCAAGCCGACGCCGGCGAGGTGATCCGCGCCTTCGGCCAATTCGTCGTGCGCGGCAACTACGTAGTGGGTGGCGTCATCTTCATGATTTTGACGATCATCCAGTTCGTGGTGATCGCCAAGGGCAGCGAGCGCGTCGCCGAAGTGGGCGCGCGGTTCGCGCTGGATGCCATGCCCGGCAAGCAGATGGCCATCGACGCGGAGCTCCGCAGCGGCGCCATCGACGGCGCGGAGGCAAAACGCAGGCGCCGCCAGCTCTCGCGCGAGAGCCAGTTTTACGGCGCCATGGACGGCGCCATGAAGTTCGTCAAAGGCGACGTGATCGCCGGCTTCGTGATCACGCTCGTCAACATCCTGGGCGGTCTCGCGATCGGCGTCGGCCAGCGCGACATGACCTGGGTCGAAGCGCTCAAGCGCTACGGTCTGCTCACCATCGGTGACGGCCTGGTGACGCAAATCCCTTCGCTCGTCATCGCCACGGCAGCCGGCGTGCTCGTGACGCGCGTGGCCAGTGAAGAGGCGGACACGCCGCTCGGCGAAGAGCTCACTCAGCAGCTCTTCGCCCAACCCCGCGCGCTGCGCGTGTCCGCACTGTTCGTACTGCTCTTGGCGATCGTGCCGGGGCTTCCGGCCGTGCCGTTTCTGGTCGTGGCGGCGCTCTTGTATTTCGCGTCGCGCGCGCGCGCCCGCACGACCGATAGCGACGTCGCGCCCAGCGCAAGTGAGCCGGTTCAGCGCAGCGACGGCGACGCGAGCGCGCGCTTCGTGCCGGTGGTGATCCCCTGGTCCATCGAGGTCAGCGAGGACCTGCGGCCGCTGATCGAGGACGACATCCGCGGCGATCAACTGCGGCGCGCCGGCGTTCGGTCCGCAGGCAGCGCGCTCCGCGAGCTGATTT
>DATHEN010001121.1:0-5951 GCA_035318565.1 Polyangiaceae bacterium | reverse complement strand
ACTCTGATCTGTGACGTGCTGACGGATTGGGGCGAGCTCGAGCAAGATCGCGGTCAATTCATCCGCGCGCGCGAGCTGTACGACGCCGCGATCGGCGCCCTGCCCGAGAGCGGCGATGCTCGCGCTCGCGCGCGCACTCTGGGTGGTCTCGGGCTCCTGCACCACAGTCAGGGGCGGCTCGAAGACGCCTGGCAGGCCTACTCCTTGGCGCTCGATTTCGCGCGACGCGCGGACGATCGCCGGCGAGAGGCCACGCTCTACAAGGACCTGGGCAGTCTCAGGCTTCAACAGGGCCGGCTCGATGAAGCCAAGGATTTCTACGCCCGCGCCCGCGCGCTGCTCGAGGAGCTCGCCGATCCGCTTCTCGTCGGCGCCGTGGACGCCAATCTCGCGATCCTGGCGCAGGAACAGAGCGAGCTTCAAGACGCGCGCTCTCTCTTCGAACGCGCAGAGCGGCGTTTGAACCGGCACGGCGCGCGGCTGCTCTCGGCCCACGTGCGCGGGTATGCGGGCGGCCTCCTGCACGAGCTCGGCGAGCTCGACGAGGCAGCCTTGCACTACGAGCAGGCTTCGGCGGTGCTGCGTGAATTCGGAGACGTCAGAAATGAGGGTCTGTTCAGCGCGTTCCTCGGCGCGTGTGAGGCCGCCCGAGGCCGCAAGGAAGCCGCCGCGGAGGCGCTCGCGCGCGCCGAGCGCTTGCTGCTGGAGGTCGGCGATCCCGGTTTGTTCGAGACGCTCGATCTGTGTCGCGCGCAGGTCACGCTGGCCCGAGCCCGGAGCCTCGCTGCGGAGGGAGATACCGCGCAAAGTCACGCCGCGCGCGCCGAGGTCGCGCGGCTGGCGGAGACCGAGCGTGAGCGCCATGCGCGATCGAGTCCGCAACTCTCCGACGACGCGCGGCTGGCGCTGCGCTTGCTCGAAGCCGCCATCGCGCAAGATGCCTGGGTCTTCGACCTCGAGCGGGGCGAGCTCCGCCCGCCGCAGGGCGATGCCATCGAGCTTTCGGCGCGACCTCAGCTCTTGCGCGTGGTCCGTGCGCTCGTGGAGGCGCGGCTCGCCACGCCGGGTGTCGCGCTCAACCAAGAGCAACTGATCGCGGTGGGGTGGCCGGGCGAACGCATGCAATCCGCCGCCGCCGCGAACCGCGTGAAAGTGGCGTTGTCCACGCTGCGAAGCGCCGGCTTGCGGGATCTGCTCGTGCGCCGCGCAGGCGGGTACTTGCTCGACCCCGGTGTGCCGCTCTTGGCGCATGGGCCGCTGGCTCGAGAACTCGCGCAAGACGTTCAGCTTCCCGAACGGAGCCGCCGATAGGCCCGGTGTGCGCGCGCTTTGACGGCGCCCTGGGTCGCGCCCAGCCGCGCGGCAGTTTCTGCGACGCTCAGCCCTGCTGCCGCGTGTAAAGTCAGCACTTCGCGCTCCATTTCCGGCAACTGATTCACAGCGCTGAGCGCGCGGCGCACTTCCAGCGCGGTCTCGGCGCTGGCCGTCGTTGCGGCAAGAGCGTCCGCCGGCAGCTCGGACGCGCGCGGCTGCCGGCGCCAGCGACGAATCTGCTCGCGTTTCAAATTTCTGGCTATGGTCATGAGCCACGGACGAAACGGTGCACCCTGCTGGTACGTGGCGCGCGCGCGGTGCAGCTGCAAAAACGTCTGTTGCACGAGATCTGAAGGATCTTGACCGCTCTCGTGACGAAGCACTGCGCGCAAGCGCGGCGCGTAACGGCGAAACAGCTCGCGAAATGCCATCGAGTCACCGGCCACGTACGCGGCCATCAAGGCTTCGTCGCTGAGCGTGTGTCCCTCGAGCTCAGCATGCGCGTATGCGCCGGCAGGCGGCCGCCGCTCGGATGCGGGGACCTGTTCGACGTCCTGTCCATGGTACGCGCTGGGATGTCCAATCATGGGTGTCTCTCCTCCGGGGTCGGCTGTGCTCCCGGAACTTTCGGCCCATTGCCGCTCGCGACCAGTTAAACGAGGTTAAATACGCGATTGTCCAGCCACCCCGGAACGCCGAACCCGCGCAGATCCGAGCCCGGCGCCGCTTCCCGGGAGCTTGCGCCAACAGCAGCAAAATGCCTGTATTGAGCCCGGATGGCCGAAGCCGAGCAGGTGCCGGGGCAGCCCGAGTTCACGTGGAAGCAGAAGCTGCTCGCTGCCTTCGTGACTTGGCACCTGGTGGCGGTGATTTTCTACGTACTTCCGTACCCGCCCTACTTCGACGAAGCCACGCTGAACCGCCCCGAGTCCAAAGAAGAGCTGCACATCCTCTTCAGCTCGCTCAAGCCGTTCGCGCCCTGGTGGGACACGCAGGAGGAGATGCAGACCAAGGTGCTGGCCGCAACCCGAGCGTACATGGACGGGTATTTCGAGGTCCGCAAAGTATTCGAGCCTTACCTCGAAGCGACCGGCAGCACGCAGACCTGGAATCTGTTCGCGGGCACACCGCCCAAGTACCCGATGGTGTTCATGGTCGACGTCTACCCCGACCATGGCACCAACTGGGTACCGTTTCAGGACATGAACTGGGGCACGAGGGACTTCGAAGCGCTGCACTTTCGGCACTTCGAGGTAATGGGCAACCTGGCCGCGCCCGGCTGGGAGGCCCACCGGCAATGGTACGCCAACTACTGGGCGCGCCGCTGGAATCAACTCCATCCCAACACGCCAGCGCGCTGGGTGCGCTTCTACTACTTGCGCTTGACCACGCCGAGCGCCGCGCAGGTGCGCGCGGGTGACAGCGACCGCCGCCCCATGCGCGTTCAGGAATGGATGTGGCAAGTGCCGCCGGATCCGAAGCGATGACACGCTGGCAACGCTACGTCGCGTTCTGGAACGAGAAAGAGGCGCCCGATGCGCTCGCGCTGCTGCGCATCACTTTGGGCCTGTCCTTCAGCGCCAATCTGCTCGAACAGATCATCCGCGGCGATGTCATCGAATTCTACGCAGAAATCGCGCACGGCGGCATCTTCGGCTTTCAGTACAACAGCTACCCGTATTCGCTATTTCAGTACGTGCCGATGAGCAGCGGCTGGGTGTGGGGACTCGTGCTGCTGCAGCTGTTCGCGTCCCTCACGTTTACCGTCGGCTTGTTCACGCGCCTCTCCGGGATCGCGATCTTCGTCACGCAATTGGCGTTCTTCGATCGCATGACGCTGTTTCGCTTCGGCGCAGACGAAGTGTACCGCGTTGCCGCGTACTTGATGATGCTCGCGCCGATGGGCGCCGCCTTCAGTCTCGACGCCGCATGGCGCGGAAAAGGTCGCGCCGAAGTGGGCAAGTGGGCGCGGCGCTTGTTCATGGCGCAACTGGCCATCATTTACGTGCGCACTGGCGTCGTAAAGCTCGGCTCCACGTGGTCCATCATGGGCGATTGGGCCGCGGTGTACTTGTCCGTGAACTTGCCCGGCATCGCGCGCTGGAATGGCGACTGGGCGGCGCACGCTTTGGTCTACCCCCTCACACAGATGGGCACCTTCGTGTTCAGCTGGTGGGAGTTCACGTGGTTTCTCCTGCTCATCAACCAGTTTTTGCGCAGAAAGAACGCGCACAAAGGCATCGTGAAGCGTGCGCTCGCGCGCTTCGATTTGAGGCCGGTGTACCTGGGGCTGGGCCTGTGCATGCACCTCGGAATCCTCATCATCATGGATATCGGGCTGTTCGCGATCGTGATGTGGAGTCTGTACCCGGCTTACATCCGGCCCGAGGAAGCGCGGCGGGTGCTGGCGCTGCTGTTCGGCTGGGTGGGGGCTGGACGGAGAGAGCGGGCGGCGGAGGCTTAACTGGAGCTGGGGGGCCGGAGCACCGCGTTAAACGGGGTTAAACGGCGGAACGCGTTTGCATGACTGCCGTACCTCCTCTGCATGAACGACCGAGTTGCATTTAGGGGTGTATTCAAGAGCTTCACGTGTCTGACGGCTCCATTCGCAGCCGGCCTACTTTTGGCCACGGGTTGTGTCACTAGCTCGTCGGACGACGACGGCGCGGCCGGTACCGCCGGTTACGCGGGGGCGGCTGGTCACGCGGGGGCGGCTGGTCAGGCGGGAGCGACGGGCGACTCGGGCGCGCCTTACCCGGAGGCGGGTGCTCCGCTCGTCTACCCCGGTGCGACGCGTGGCTCGGCCATCGCGCTCACTCCCGATGATCGGTATGCGGTTTCCGTCAATCGCGACGTCGGTTCGGTGACCGTGCTGTCCGTCGCCTACCCCGACGGCAAAGCTCCAGTGCTGACCAAGAGGGCCGAAGTCGCGCTCGGTGCCGGCACGGAGCCGTGGCAAGTCGCGATTTCGCCCGACGGCAAGTACGCTTACGTCGTGCTCCGCCAGAGTCAGGAGCTCGCGCGCATCGAAGATCTCTCGGGTACGCCGAAACTCGGTAAGTGCGTAAAAGTCGGCTCGGAGCCCACGGCGGTCGCGCTCAGCCCGACCGGCGCGCGCGCGTACGTTGCCAACTGGGTGGATGGCAGCGTTTCCGTGGTGGACACCACGAGCTTCGAAGTGACGCGCACCATCGACTTGAACGCGGCGCTGGCCGCGACGGGTCTGATCGGGCACGTCTCCGCGCGTGCTGCGCTCGCGCATCCGCGCTCACTGGCCGTGAGCAACGACGGCGATCACGACGACGCGGACGAAACGCTGGTTATCACCGAGTACTTCGCGCAGCGCAAGCTCCCCGAAGCCGCCGACGGCTCGAACGCCGACGTGTCACAGGTGGGACTCGTGTATCGCGTGAAAGCTCACGACTACTCGGTTCACGTCAGCGAGCTCTCGCCGCTCGCGAATATCGGCTTCAAAGACCAGAACGGCAAAGTGGCCGGCTGCTACCCGAATCAGCTCCAGTCCGTGACGGTGAACGGGAACTACGCTTACGTCATGTCCGTGTGCGCGTCTCCGCGCGGCCCGATCGGTCCGAACGTGACGACCACCGCGTGCAATGTCGTGACCGACTGCAGCGCCGCGAATCTGGTGGAACCGGCTTGCATCGTGCCCGCCGCCGGCGCGGCCAAAGTCTGCGTCGATCTGGCGAGCACCAAGACGACGACGGCGCCCGTGCTCTCGGTCATCGACCTGCGCGACGGTCATGAAGTGAAGGAAGCCGCGGCCAGCTTGAATCAGAAATGGTTCGACGAGGTGTACATCAAGAACAAGACTCCGGATGACGCCTCGCGCCGCATTCCGCTGTTCGCGAACGACCTCGCGTTCGTACCCGGCACGAACATCTCCTACGTCACCGCCAATGGCTCGGACGCCGTGTTTCGCATGGGTCACGCGCAAAACGGAGCGGCCAATGAATTCGGTGCGCCCGGCAAGCCCTTCATCAACCTGAACCCCACAGGCATCAATCCCGCCACGGCCGGCGGGGTCGGACCTACCGGCATCGCCATCACCCACCTCGAACACGAAGCCCGCCGCTTTGCGCTCGTTGCCAACGACATCACGCGCAACGTCAGCGCGCTCGACTTCAACACGCAAGCCGTTGCCGGCGGCACCGCTGCGCCCGCGGTAGCCGAAGCCACCGCGCTGCCGGCCAAGGATTCGCTCGACGAAGATCGGCTCCGCGGCGAGAAGTTCTTCAACACGGGCCTCGGCCGCTGGTCGCTGAAGGGCCAGGGCTGGGGCGCGTGCCAGTCGTGCCACAGCGACGGCTTGACGGACAACGTGACGTTCCAGTTTGCACGAGGGCCGCGCCAATCCACGAGCCTCGACGGCACGTTCAACTCCAAGGATCCGAACGACCAGCGCATTCTCAACTGGACGGCGATCTTCGACAAGCTGACCGACTTCGAGCTGAACACACGCGGCGTGTCCGGCGGCGTCGGCGCGATCGTGAAAGACGCGGCGCTGCTCACCGAAAACCGCATCGACATCGCGGCGCTCGGTCACGCGGGCCTGGCCGGCGACGCCGAAGACGTGGCCGACACGACCAATCCGCTCGGCTTGGCGCAGCCGTCCGTGC
>DATHEN010001120.1:0-2380 GCA_035318565.1 Polyangiaceae bacterium | reverse complement strand
CACGGATGTGCCTCCCTTTGCGCTCGTGGTGGGCGTACCCGCGCGACTCGCGGGATGGGTGAGCCGGCATGGACAGCAGCTGCGCTTCGACGCCCACGGTTGGGCGAAGTGCCCGGCGACCGGCGAGCGCTACCGGACGCGCGAAGAGGGCGGTATCGAGCTGATGCTGGAGCCGCGCTGACAGCGTGACGGTGCCGCTTCTGGATTTGCGCGTGCAGCACCAGGCGTTGCGCGAGCCCCTGGCAGCCGCCGTGCAGCGCGTGGCGGATTCCCAGCAGTTCATTCTGGGAAGCGAGGTCGCGGAGTTCGAAGCCGAGCTCGCCCACTTCGTGGGGGCTCGCTTTGCCGTCGGTGTTTCCAGCGGTTCGGACGCGCTCCTGTGCGCCTTGATGGCGCTCGGTGTGGGCTCGGGCGACGAGGTGGTGACGAGCCCCTTCACGTTCATTGCCACCGCTGAAGCGATCGTTCGTTGTGGGGCGACGCCGCGCTTCGTGGACGTCGAGCGCGCCACCTTGAACTTGAACCCGGCCGAGCTCGCGCCGGCGCTGACCCCACGCACGAAAGCCGTCATTCCGGTGCACCTGTTCGGTCATTCCGCGCGCATCGACGCGATCCAGGACCTGTGCGCAGCGCGCGGGATCGCGGTGATCGAGGACGCCGCGCAGGCACTCGGCGGCGCATACCGCGGGCGCAAGCTCGGAACTTGGGGGCAAATCGGCTGTTACAGCTTCTTTCCCAGCAAGCCGCTCGGCGCGTTCGGAGACGGCGGCATGCTGGTCACCGACGACGCCGATCTCGCGGAGCGCTGCCGCGAGCTGCGGTCCCATGGGACGCGCGATAAGCAGACCTTCGTCCGCATCGGCGGTAACTTCCGGCTGGATGCGCTGCAAGCCGCAATCCTGCGTGTGAAGCTGCCGCACCTGCCGGCCTGGATCGAGGCGCGCCAGACGCACGCCCGCGCGTACTCGGAGGCGCTCCAGGGCATCGAGGCCGTCACGCTGCCGGCCAGCGAGCCCGGCGCGAGCTCGGCGTGGGCGCACTACACGTTGCGCGTACCCGCAAGCCGTCGTTCGGAGCTCATCGAGTATCTGCGCGGGCGCGGTGTGCAAACTGCCGTGTACTATCCGAGGCCACTGCATTTGCAGCCATGCTTCGCGAATCTCGATCTGAAACACGGTGTGTTGCCGGAGAGCGAGCGCGCGGCCGAGCAGGTGCTGAGTATCCCTCTCTATCCCGAGCTCGACGTGGAGCAGCGCGAGGCTGTTGCGGCGGCAATCCGTGAATTTTTCGGTGCGCCACGCCGCTAGTGCGGGCGGGACGGTTGCTGGGCACCCCTTTCGTGCACCCAGACGCCCGAGCAAAAGTCGAGTTGAGGCGCGTTTTGCGCTAGACAAGGCCTGGCATGCGCCTCTGCTCGGTCTCCATCGATCTGGACGAGATCCCGAACTACTACGCCATTCACGGGCTACAGGCGCCGATCGGGCGTGGCGCCACGGCCGTTTATGATTTGGCGCTCGAGCGCTTTCAGGAATTCTCGAGCTCGTACGCGTGTCCGCTCACGTTGTTTGCGATCGGCGCGGACATGGCCCGGCCGAACAACGCGCTCGCCTTGCGGCGCATGGCGGAACGCGGACACGAGATCGGCAATCACACGCTCGACCACCGCTATGACCTGACCCGCCTCGGCACCGGCGAGATGGTGCGACAGGTCCAAGCGGGGGTCACGGTGATCGAAGGTGCAACCGGACAGCGCCCTGTCGGCTTCCGCGCGCCGGGCTACACCGTGACCGATGCCCTCTTTCGAGTGCTGACGGAGAGCGGTGTTCGCTACGACTCGTCGGTGTTCCCGTGCCCTGCGTACTATGTTGCAAAAGCCGCTGCAAAAGCCGCGATCGCCGTGCACGGCAGAAAGTCGCGCTCGGTTCTGGACACGCCCGCCGTGCTGCGAGCCCCGACTCGGCCGTATCGCATAGGAAAGCCGTACTGGCGGCGCGGAAACGGTCTGCTCGAGTTGCCCGTGCAAGTGACGCGGGGTTTGCGTCTGCCGTACATCGGGACGGCGCTGACGCTCGCGGGCGCGGATCGCGCGCGCTGGCTCACTCGGCAGGTGGTGGGAGCGCCGCTCGTGAACCTCGAGCTCCACGGTATCGATGCGCTCGATACGGACGATGGTCTCGAAGAATTGCGTCCGCACCAACCCGACGTCCGCGTGCCAGCGCCGTCGAAAATGGACGCCCTGGGCGCGGCCCTCGAAACCCTGCGCAAGGAGGGCTACGCCTTCGTGCGCCTGCGCGAAGCCGCCGACCACTTCAACCGCACCCTCACGGCGGCTTTACCGGCGCGCGAAGACTATTCTGCTTTTTAGATGATCCGTCCCACG
>DATHEN010001119.1:0-6806 GCA_035318565.1 Polyangiaceae bacterium | reverse complement strand
CTGCGAAGGCAATGTCCGTAGCCGTGGGAATACCCCAACCGCGGCTCACGTCCGGGCCCTGGTTCAGAGCGACGTAGATCAGCGCGGGGACGAGCATCCCGCCCGCGGCAGCCACTATGGGCAGCGCAGCACGCCGTAGATCAGACAGTTCGCCTTGGTGGATCTCGCGGCGGATCTCCAGACCGACGACCAGAAAAAAGACCGTCATCAGGCCGTCGTTGATCCAAAAATGCAGCGATTGGCTCGAGACGAAAGGACCTATCCCGAAGGTGAGCGGGATGTGCCACAGGCGCTCGTAGGAATGCGACCAAGGCGAATTGGCCCAGGCCAACGCAAGCGCGGCGGCAACCAGCAGCAAAATGCCGCTGGCGGCCTGGATGCGCAGAAAGGACTCGAGCGGGCGCAGCATGCGCTTCGCGAGCTGGCGGGCCGGCAGCCATGTCTCGGGGGAGTGATGCTCCATCGATCACCGCGGAGCTGGCGGCCCGACCGAGCTCATAACCTGCAGCGAACGTTCGCTGCACCCGCCGTTGGTTTAGCAGGCGGCGCGCCACGCTGCAACGCGATGCTCGCTCAGAGATGCCGGGCCAGAGGCGCCATTTGCGGCGCGTCTGCGCCGTTGCGTGGCTCGAGAGACATGAAGTAGCTGGCCCACCACGGACCCGCTGCCCAGTACGTCCAGCCTAGCCATACATCCGGGTTCGCGTGCACGTGCGCCAGCATGTCGTCCAGAGCGGAAAGGCACGTCGCGCTGCTGCCCGCACCGAATTCGCCGAGGAAGCCGCGCTTACCGTTCTGCTTCAACCAGTTCGTGAAACCTTGCAGGCGCTGGGACCCGATGTTGGCACTCACACAGGCTTCGTTCGTTCCGGAGGAGTCCGAGTCCAGATACTGGTGCACCTCGTACGCGAAGTTGTTACCGGGGTCGTTGATGTTGAGCATCACCGTGGCGTTCGGAGTGCCGTACCAGTTCTGACTCCAGCTGTGCGCTCCAGTCCAGGCGTTGCCGGGTACGAGGATCAAATTGTTCGCCGCGGCGTTGCGGATGGCGGCGATCGCGGCATTCGCGGCGCCAAGCCACTGCTCGGTGGGCATGCTGTGCGGCTCGTTCATGAGGCCGAAGATGACCCTGGAGTTGCCGCGAAAAGCCGCGGCAAGCCGCGCCCAGAAGTCGGCAAAGTCGGCGTTCGGAACAGCCGAGCCGATGAGCTGTCCCTGATAGCGCGCGTAGTTGTGCGGATCGAGAATCACGCTCGCGCCTTTGCCGGTGATGTGACTCACCGTCGTCGTCAGACGGCCGAGCTCCGCGGCGTCCAGGGCGGCGCGCCGCACGGGCTGCAGCCGTTCCCAGCGAAACGGCAAACGGATGACGCTCATCCCCTTGTTCGTGATGAAGTAGTCCTGCGAGGTGTAGCCGCCCGCATACGATGGGTCTGGATAGACGTAATGAACCCCATGTGTGCCCGGCAACGTTCCCTCACCGAACTCTGCGCTCGCCAGGTTGACGCCGCGATAAGCGACCGTGGATTGACAAGAGACGAAAAGGGCACCTACGCCCAAGCACAGGGCGAACGCTCGTAGTGTCATGGCCTCATTTCCGTAGCGGCAATCGCCGGACGGATCAACGTGGAGCTCACACTCGCCAACTTCGCGTACACTGCAGCGAGTGCTCGGGCGAGAAGATTCCATGTCAGGGGCGGCTAGCCGCATGCGCCAGCGCGCGGATCTCACCTTCAAACAGAACGTTCGGCACGGCCGCCACGGCTGGTTGCGGCTGACTCCGGCGTATTCGGTGCGCCTGGTCGAGGGCGTGCTCGACGAGTTCGCCCAGGGCACGGAGCGCGTGCTCGAACCGTTCTGTGGGACCGGTACGACGGCGATCTGCGCCGCATACCGCGGCATGCAAGCGCTCGCGACGGACATCAATCCGTTCCTGGTTTGGCTCGGGCGGGTCAAGGCCGCGCGCTACGGCTCGAGCCAACGCGCGAGCTTCGAAGCGCGCGCCGCGGACCTGGCAGCGCGTCTCCGCGAGGGCGGAACGCGACCGTCGGAGCTGCCTCGCCTCCGGAACATCGAACGCTGGTGGCACGCCGCCGAGCTCGAATTCGTCACCGAGCTACGCGGGGAGATCGATCGCACGCGGCGGGGAGCCGTGCGCGATCTACTCGATGTGGCGTTTTGCCGAACCATGATCGCGCTCTCCAACGCCGCCTTCAATCATCAGTCGATGTCGTTCAAACCGGGCGATCGTGCGCTGGCGGCGCCCACACCCGCCGCGCGAGCTCGCTACGTTGCCCAATTTTTGAGCGACGCCGAGAGTGTTGCTCTTTCAGTCGCGGACAACCCGGCGGGCGTTGCGCGCATCGAACGAGTCGACGCGCGCGGGCTCGCGGGCCTCGACGAGCCTCGGGGCTCGTTCGACTTGCTGATCACTTCCCCACCCTATCCGAATCGCATGTCGTACATTCGCGAGCTCCGCCCGTACATGTACTGGCTCGGTTATCTGGATGCAGCGAAGGAAGCGGGAGAGCTCGACTGGCAGGCCATCGGCGGAACCTGGGGCATCGCCACGAGCCGCCTGCTCACCTGGCAAGCGAGCGATGCCTTCATACCCGACTATCTACCGGCGATTCTCGCCCGAATCCGCCGCGCGCACGTCAAGAACGGCGAGCTCATGGCGAGGTACGTTCAAAAGTACTTCGACGACATGTTCGTTCACTTCCAGGCCGCGGCGCGCATGCTGAAACGCGGCGGCTCCGCGCACTACATCGTCGGCAACGCCGCCTTTTACGGGCACGTGGTACCGACCGAAAGACTGTACGTGGATCAACTCACGAAGGCGGGCTTCCGGCGCTGCGAGGTCCGGGCAATCCGCAAGCGGAACTCGAAAAAGGAGCTGATCGAGTTTCACGTCATCGCGCAGCGCTAGAGCCCATGCCCCTCGCCCCAACCGAATGAATCGGTTCGGGGCCCCGGCCGCCCCGGCCCCAAACCCACTGTCAGCGAAATGCGCCACTGACGCAGCGCGCCATTGCCGGTACGGCGCAGGCAGGGCAAAAACGCCGCATCATGCAGTCCGTGCATCAGCCGGAACAGCCAGCGCCGAAGCTGGCGCGCTACGTCGTGCTCGGTGCGATCGCGGCGCTGTCGTACGTGAGTTTCGACCTGCTGGCGGAGTCGAAGATTCGCGACGGGACACTCCATGGCGCGCTGGCCAGCGCACACGCCGTGATCGACAAGGTCCTGCCGCTGGTTGCCGGCGTGCTGCTCGGCATTTTGATCCATCATCGCCGAGTGCGCTCACGACTGTCCGCCCATCAAGAGCTGGCCGTGCGCGCAGAAGCGCTGCGGCAACGACTCCTGAAAGTGGAACGCGATCAAGCGGTCTGGGTGCTGGCTGCGGCCGTCCTGCACGAGCTCAACAATCCGTTGCACGCGCTCGGCCTGTTGCTCGACGAGCACGCGGACAGCGAGGGCGATGACGCCCGCCAAGCCGAGCTCGGAAGACGCGCGCGCGCGCAAATGGACCGCGTGCGCGCGCAGCTCGCTCAGCTGCGCGCGATGCGCAGCGCCGGCGCTCCGGAGCTTCGACCGGTGGCCGTGGATCGCGTGGCTACGCTGCTGGCAGACGACTTGACGTGTCTGCCGGAGAACGACGCCTTCGAAGTGCGCGTGCAAACGGACGGCCCGCTGCTCGTGCACGGCGACCCGACCTACCTGCGCACCATCCTCGAGAACCTGCTCGACAACAGCCTACGAGCGCTGCGCGAGCGCGGCAAAGGTTCGGTCACCATTCAGCTCGGCAGGGAGCAAGAGCACGCCGTGGTGCGCATCTGCGATACGGGACCGCCGCTGTCCCCTGCCCTGCGCGCGTCGTTGTTCGAGCCGCTACGCCCGCAAAAGACCCAGGGTTTGGGCCTGGGCCTGCCGATCGCCCGCGCGCTCGCCCGAGCCATGAACGGTGAGCTTTCCTACGAGGACGCGAGCGGCAAGAGCTTTCGTTTGGAGCTGCCGCTGGCGGTGGGCTCGTGAAACAGCGCATCCTGTTCGTCGAAGACGACGACGACGCGCGGGATCTGCTGACTCGCGCGTTGGAACGCGCCGGTTACGCGTGCTCGGCCGCCCGAAACGCAGATCGTGCCCTGGAGCTGGCGCGTACACTCACGTACTGCGACGTGGTGGTTACTGACATCGTGCTCGATGGCGATGATCGCGGAGGCATTCAGTTGATGGGCGCGCTGCGCGCCATGGGTATCGCTGCGCCGATCATTCTGATCACGGCCTTTGCGGACGTGGAAAGGCTGAAGCTCGCCTTGAACCAGGGCGCGGCGCACCTCTTGGAAAAACCGTTTCGCGCGGCAGATCTCCTGAAGGTCGTGAGCGAAGCGTTGCGCCCCGGACCGAACGCGGCGCACGTAACCGAGCGCGTGCTCCGCAGCGCGGACCTCACCGAGAAAGAGCTCACCGTGGCGCGACACCTGCTCGACGGCCTGTCCAGCACCGAGATCGCCGCGATGGAGCTGAACAGCGCCAAGACCATCCGCCAGCACGTGAGCCGCATCTACGCGAAGTTCGGGGTCAGCAGCCGCGCCGATTTTTTCCGGTTGGTCTACTCCGGCGGCGTTACCACGCGCTGATCGGGCGGCAGGCTGCGCTGCTCTGCAGTCCAAACCGGCAGCAGCAGGCGCAGGCAAGCCCCCGCGCTCGTGTCCACGAATTGAGCCGACCCCTCGTGCGCGCGCACGATGTGCCCGATCAGCGCGAGACCGAGCCCGTGGCCGGGCGCCAAAGCGGGATCGGCCCGGTAGAGCGGCTCGAATACGGATCGACGTTCTGCGCGCGGAACGCCCGCGCCTTGGTCCCGAACGTCTATCTGCAGCATGCGTCTTCCAGAATCCAGAGCCGTGCCGGGGCTCACTTCCGAGAGCACGACGTCGACCGCGGCGCTGCCCGAAAACTTCAGAGCGTTCTCGATGGCATTGACGAACAACGAGCGGAGCAGCGACGGTTCACCGCGCGTCAGCCCTTCCCCCTCGAGGTGCAGGTGCACCCGAACACGCTGTTCGGGTGGGAATTCCGCCACGACCTCGGCGAGCAGATCCGCGAGCGCCAGCGTGTCGAAGGCGTGTTCCTGCTCCGAAAGCGGGGAGGCCAGCACGAGCAGACGTTCCACGAGCGCGGCCAGGCGTGCTGTGCGTTGCCGGAGCGTGAGTAACGCGCGACGGCTTTCGGACGGTACGTCCTCTTCGGCCAATAGCTCGAGCTCGCCCGCGATCATGGTGAGCGGAGTGCGTAGCTCGTGCGCGGCGTCCGCAGCGAAGCGGTGCGCTTGCTTCAGGAGCGCGTCGTGGCGCTCGATCAGGTTGGCGAGCGCGGCGCGGATGTCCTGAATCTCTTCGCAGTCGGAGGGCGGACCGAGCTGCTCTCGCACCGCGCCCCGCGCCGGCAGCGCGCGCACCGCGAGCGTGAGCTCGAACAGCGGGCGCAGTGCCCAGCGCGTGAGGCGCAAGCTCGCCAGCGCGCCGATCAGGCCCGAAAGCAGCAACGCGCCGATGCCGGCGCCGATGTAGAGCCAGCGCAGAGCGGCTTGATCGCTGAGCTGCGACGCGGCCAGGAGCCATTCGCCGTAGCGCCGGCCGCAGGCGCGCTCCCGATTGCCGACGGCGCCGTAAGTTTCGCAAGTGTCGTTCGGCGGCATGGGCACGTTGCGATCGCCGGCAATCCGCTGGTTGCCCTTGAAGATCGCCATGCGAATGCCGCTGGTCGCGGTCTCGGCGTTCTCGTCGTCCACGGTTTCGGTCAGCGGCTCTGGATCGATTTCCGCGCGATTTTCTTCGATCTCGCCCTCGAGCGTGACGGTCGCGCCCATCAAGCGCTGATCCCCGTGGTCCGCCACCAAGCGATCGACCGCCAGGATGGCCAGCGACGCCGTGAGCGCTCCGCCGATCGCAGCGCTCGCGATCGTGGAAACGACGACGCGATGGGCCAGGCGCTTGCGCCGCTGCATTTTAGCGCTCAATCGCCGAGCGCGTAGCCTTCGCCGCGCACGGTGCGGATCACGTTGCTCGACAACTTGCGGCGGATGCGCGCGACCAGCACCTCGAGGCTGGCGCTCGTGGCGTCCGTCACCTCGCCCCAAACGCTCTCCAGCACTTCGGCGCGATTGACGACGCGCCCTGAACGCGCCGCCAAGAGCTCGAGGATCGACCACTCACGCGCAGTGACCGGCGCTTCCTCGCCGTTCACCCGCGCACGGCGGGCAGCGAAGTCCAGAAAAATGCCGTTCCTTTCGTACACGAACGTGCGCACGCTCACTGCCCGGCGCCCGAGCGCTCGCACCCGCGCCCGGAGCTCGGCGACCGCAAAAGGTTTGCTCAAATAGTCGTCCGCTCCGGCGTCGAGACACTCGACCCGCGAGGAAACGGCGCTCTGAGCAGTGAGCACCAGGATGGGCGCTGCGTTGCCGCTCTTGCGCACACTGCGGCACAGGTCCTGCCCCGAACCGTCGGGAAGCCCGAGGTCGAGGACGAGCAAGTCTACCGTGTTCTGAGCCAGGGCGGTGCGGGCCTCTGCCGCGCTCTGCGCCGTGAGCACACTGTGGCCATCTCGTGCCAGTGCTCGCCCGACCAAGTCCAAGAGCTCCGCATGATCATCTACGACCAGAACGCGCATCCGAGACTCTTTTCATGCAGCCGCGCCTCGCTGCGCGCAATCTCGCAGCTCACGGGCCGACGCTGCCGTTCGGGTACCGTTCAGGAACAGGATGCACAGTCGCTTGCGTGCCCAGCTCCTGTATTTCCCCGATC
>DATHEN010001118.1:0-4223 GCA_035318565.1 Polyangiaceae bacterium | reverse complement strand
CGTCGGCACCGGCGGCACGATCAGCGGCGTGGGGCGCGCGCTCCGCAAGGCGCGGCCGGAGTGCCGGATCATCGCCGTCGAACCAGAGAGCTGCGCCACGATCTCTCGCGGTGAGCGCGGCCCCTCCAAGATACAGGGCATCGCCGCGGGGTTCGTGCCGAAAAACTTCGATCCAGAGGCGCCGCACGCGGTGCGTACCGTGACGGACGAAGTTGCATACCGCACCAAACAACTGCTGGCTCGTCGCGAAGGCTTGCTCGTCGGTATCAGCGCCGGCGCGAACGTCGCCGTGGCGCTCGAAGTGGCGCGCGAGCTCGGCGAAGGCAAAACCGTGGTCACGATCCTGTGCGACACGGGTGAACGCTACTTCAGCCTGGACGAGTACTTTGGGTCCTGATGCGAGCGCCTGGCGCGGTAAGAGCGCGTTGATCGTGGGCGCCGGCGGCCTCGGCTGCCCCGCTGCGATCGCGCTCGCGGACGCCGGCCTCGAGCGGCTGGTGCTCGCCGACGACGACTGCGTGGAAGAGTCGAACCTGCACCGTCAGATTTTGTTCGACGACGACGACGTGGGCCGCGACAAACTCGAAGCCGCCGAGCAGAGGCTCTACGAACGAGGCGCGTTCCCAGGCAGCGTGGAGCTGGTGCGCACGCGCTTTCTGCCGGACAATGCCCGGCTGTTGGCGCGCTCCGTGGACGTAGTCGTGGAAGGTTCGGACAACTTTGCCACCAAGTTCCTGGCCGCAGACGCCTGCCATCTCGAGCGCACGCCGGTGGTGCACGGAGCCGCCGTTCGCTGGACCGCGACGATCTGGGCCGTGGCAGCCGAGGGCGCGCCCTGCTACCGCTGCCTGTTCGAAGACGTTCCGCAGGGGGACGCCCCGAATTGCGCCGAGGCGGGGGTATTCGGGCCCGTCGTCGGCCTGGCGGGCGCGCTGATGGCGGACCTGGCGCTGCGTGTTCTGAGCGGAGGGGCTCCGTTTGGAGCGTTGTTCAGTTACTCGGGTAAGACGGACGCGCTGCGAGCCGTAGAAGTGGCCCCGCGCGCGGACTGCGCTCTGTGCAGCGCTCGGGCGCGCATAGGCGAGATCGACGAACTGCGCTACACAGCTCCGAGCTGTAGCGCGTGAACGGCAAGGAGAGGCACGATGGAAGTTACGGTCAGAATCCCCACCCCGCTCAGAACGTTGACGGGAGGCGAAGAGGCAGTCAAGGCCAGTGGTGAAACCGTGCGCCAGGTGATCGAACAGCTCGAAAAGAATCACCCGGGCATGCGCGATCGGCTCATGGACGAAAAGGGCGTACGCCGCTTCGTGAACATCTACGTCGGCGACGAAGACATCCGTTTTCTCGACGGGCTCGAGACCAAGCTCAAAGGCGGCGAAGAGCTGAGTATCGTGCCTGCCATCGCGGGTGGCTGATCCAGAGTACCCATGCCGAGCGATCGCTACACGCGGCAGCGCCGCCTTGCGGAAATCGGAGACGCCGGGCAGCGCCGCATCGAAGCGGCGTCTGCCGTGGTGCGCGGGCGCGACGGCGGCGACATCGAGGCTCGCTACTTGATTGGCGCTGGCGTCCGGAACGTCTCGCACGAGCCGGACGGCGAGCCCGCGCCGTTCGCGCACGCGAGCTTCTTCCAATTTCCTAGCTCGCGGCGCGTGGGCGCGGGTGCCTGGCGCGCGCTCCGCACCTTGAAGGGCGCGCTCGAGGGTTCGGCATGAGTGCGCGTCTATGGCGTTCGCGCCGCCTGGCCAGCGTGGTCGACGCGGTCGGCAATACGCCGCTCTTGCGCCTGCAGCGTGTGGCGAGCTCCGCGCCCGACGTCGAAGTGTTCGTCAAGCTCGAGTTCTGTAATCCGGGTGGCTCGGTCAAGGATCGTCCGGCCTTGCGCATGATGCTGGATGCGATCGAGGACAAGCGGCTCACCTCCGACAAGATCCTGATCGACTCGACGAGCGGCAACACCGGCGTGGCGTATTCGTTGTTCGGGGCGGCGCTCGGCTACCGCGTGCAACTCGTCATGCCGAAGAACGTGACGAAGGCCCGCAAAGACATCGCGCATGCTTTCGGCACGGAGCTCATCTTCAGCGATCCTCTGGAGGGGTCGGATGGCGCGATCCACCTCGCGCGTGAAATCGTGGATCGCGATCCCGAGAAGTACTTTTATCCCGACCAGTACTCGAATCCGTCGAACTGGCGCGGGCATTACCTCGGGACCGGCGCGGAGATCTTGGACGCCGTGGGCGATCGCATCACGCACTTCGTGGCGGGGCTCGGCACGAGCGGCACGGCCATGGGCACGACGCGCCGGCTCAAGGAGCACACACGCCCCGTGCATTGTGCCGCCGCAGAGCCGGCAGAAGCGCTGCACGGCCTGGAAGGCTTGAAGCACATGGGAAGCAGCATCGTGCCGGCCATCTACACCCCGAGCATCCTCGACGAGATCATGCCCATCTCCACCGAGGAGGGCTGGGACATGGCGGATCGCGTCGCTGCCGAAGAGGGCCTGCACATCGGACACTCCACGGGCGCGAACATCGCCGCAGCCGTCAAGCTCGCCGAGCGCGCCCAGCGCGAGCAGGGCGGCGGGTGCGTCGTGACGATCGCGTGTGATCGGGGTGACCGCTACTTTGCCCCCATGAAATGGGAAAAGAAGTATGTCTGGTAGAGAACAATCGGATCACCCTGCATGGATCCGCGGCGGCCTCGCGATTCCTCGCGCGGCCTTGGCGGAGGTCGAGCGAGCCGCCCGCGACGCTTACGCCCGCGACGAAGAGGCGTGCGGGTACCTGTATGGTCCGAGCGGCGATCCGCTGCGGATCGATGGCGCGGTCGAGCTCGAAAACCTGGCCAACAAGTACCACGCGGCCGATCCGGAAGGGCATCCGCGCACGGGCCGCGAGTACTTCAAGATCAACGCTTTGAAGTTCGAGCGCGCAGTATCCGAGGGCGCTGCCGCGGGCCGTCCGGTTAAGGTCTTTTTTCACTCGCACCTGGACTGCGGCGCTTATTTCAGCGCCGAAGATGCAGCCAGCATGACGATGGGCGGCAGCCAAGCGCCCACTCATCCGCTCTCCTACCTCGTCACGGCGGTTGACCAAGGCCGGGTGACGGCGCACAAGCTGTTCATCTGGGATGACGAGACTCGCGGCTTTGTCGAGGCACCGTTTACGGAAGTGGTCGAGTAGCGCGGGTGCGACATTGACCGTCCTGGTGTGTGCCGGTCACACGCGGGCGGACCTCGAAAGCGACGCGACGCGGCTGCGTAGCGCCTGGCAGAAACACGGCAGCGTCCAGTACCTGAAGCCCGACTTGCTCGAACGCGGCAGCGTGCGCCCGCTGACGCTTCCGGCTCGGCTGCTCAATCCGACTCCCGGCTGCACGAGCGTGGCAGTGCTGGGAACGGCATCCACCAACTTCCTGCTGCGCGTTCCCGCGTTTCCAGGGGGCGTCGAAGCCGCAACGCTGATGCCCGAGGCCAGCGTGGCCGGAGCCGCACAAGTCACGCGCTGCGGCCCGAGCAAGCTCGCGCTCTCGGCGCTCGAGATCGAGATGCGCTCGCCGCGAGCGGTGCTCGAGGTGGTGATCGCCAGCACCCCCCAGCCGCCTCCCCTGCTCCGCCGCGTCTTACCCGAGCGCGACCCGGGCCCGCTGGCGCCCTTCGTGAGCTCCGGCCCGCCGCCCACTTCCGCCCCGCTGGCAACACGCGCGCGGAGCCTCGAAGACCGCGCGCGCCGCGAGCACGCGCTCGAGTTCGCGCGCACGTCGATCGAGAGTGACGCTGCGGGCGCTGGGCAAACGCTGTTGCGCTTGGCTCCGGGCTGCCATCGTCTGGATGTGCTCGGAGTACCGGCGCCTCCGCGCTCGCTGCGTCCGGTCGATATCGACGCGGAGCTCTCCGCGCTCGATCGCAGCTCGGGCGCCGTCAGCGACATGAGTGAGAACGCGGACGCTTCGTTGCTGTCGTGCGTGGGCGAGTCCGTGCCCATGCGCCTGCGTTTCGCCGGCTCCTTACCCGGTACGCCGGTGGCCCTCCTGCACGCGCGCTGGGCCCTCCCCGAAACGCTGCCGGAGAGCTGGGGGTCGATTGCGCGTGCCCGCATGGCGAGTGCGCTCGGCGTGCAGCACGTGCGCGCTCTCGGCTCCCCTCCGGTGTACACGTCACTCGGAGTGACTGGGGTGACCGCCCTGCCCGTTCAGGTCGAGCCCGGCAATTGTTATGTCGT
>DATHEN010001117.1:0-4580 GCA_035318565.1 Polyangiaceae bacterium | reverse complement strand
TCGGTGGAGCCGGCGCCGAGCAGCACGTTGGCCTCTTCCAGGCCTTCGCCGCCGGCGATCTTGCGGCGCAGGGCGCGCGCGCCGCCCGGGTAGAAATTGCCACGCGTTGCCGCTTCCAGGATGGCGTTGAGCACACGCGGGCTCGGCGCGAACGGGCTGTCGTTCGACATCAAGCGCAGCACGTCACTGTTGCTGTCGGCGATGGCGAAGTGGTCTTCGTTGTAGGGCTTGGCGGCACGCACCCAGCTCGGCGAGAAGAGCTCGATGGCCTCGGGGTCGATGACGCTCGGCGAGCCGGCCCCGGGCTCGTCACCGAGAGCATCCCCGAAGACGCGCAGCATGGCTTCTGCGCGCTCCAGCGCCGCGGTCGTGTCCACGTCGATCCAGCGTACGTCGCCAACGTCGCAGGCCAAGAACTGGCCGCGCCGGGCGAGCGCGCGCACGCCGTCACTCAGCGAGCAATCACCCTGCGCTGCCTCGAGCGCCGAGAGCTCACGGATCAGCGACGGGCCGATGCGAAACACGCCCGTGTCGAGGCAATCGTAGCCGTCGAGCTCCTTGCCGATGTCGACGATCCGGCCCTTGGAGGTCACGACCTTCGTGGCGTCGTCGATGTCGAAGCAGCCTTCGATATCGGAATCCACGCCCAGCGCGCAGGCATTTTCCGGAACGTCCGCCAGCATCAAGCGGCGCACCAGCTCCGGCGAGTACAGGTGGTCGGACATCGTCAGCAGGCATTCGCGGTCGATGTACTTCCGCGCGAACAGCAGCGAGACGCCGTTTTTCTTCAGATACTCGGTATTCTCGACGAAGCTCAGCTTGAGCCCGAGGCGCGGCTCGGCGAGCAGCGCGCGGCGCACGTTGTCGCCTTGATAGCCGGTGACGATCACGGCTTCCTGAATGCCCACCGACTGCAGCGTGCAGAGCACCCGGACCAGCAGCGCTACCCCGGCGACCTTGCGCAGCGGCTTGGGTGCCGCTTCCGCGCTGTCGCTCAAACGCGAGCCGGTCCCTGCTGCCAGGACAATCGCGCGGGTGATTCGTCGGTCGGTCATTCAGATCTCACTTTCGTGACGCGTACGTATGGTCGGCGGGCCGGAAGTAGCACGCAATGCGCAATGCTGCCAAATCCTTTTCAGGTCAACGAGTTACGGGTCTTTAGAGGTGTCTTTGGCGCACCACACTGTGGCAACCGAGCAACACTGCGGCCGCTGCATTGCGCAAGCCCGGAACTGGCTCGTGACGGGGCGCTGGACCTAATCCAACGACTGCGTTTTCAGCAAGTTACACGGAGCATCGCTGAGAGGACTGTCAAAAGTCGATTGATGCGCAAAGCCATGGAGCAAGCGCAGTGCCAACGTCATGCTGCGTCAATCGATTCGCACCCTCCTGGTGACACGCACGAGGGTTGCAGGAAAGGACCGCGAAGGCAGAAAGCCGGTGCGAACGGCGCCCATGTAAGCGTGCTTCAGAGTTACAGGGGTGTGGCACGCCCGTCTCAATGCAGCGGCCACGGCACACGGAGAATCCTCAGCGAGCGAGCTCCGCGATCAGCTCTCTCGCGCGCGCCAGGTCCAGCATGTCGTCGACTTCGGTCCAGCGCAGATCGCCCACGTCTACGCCCAGCGCCTCGAGCTTACCTTTGGAAATGAGCTCGGAATATACGTCCTCGTAGTAGAGGTCCACGCGGCCTCGTGACTGGTTCGCGCCGAGCTCGGCGAATACTGCGCCCGCGGCCTCCGCGCTCAAGCGTTCGATGCCGATGCTTTCTCCCGCGCTCGCCGCCAAGGGAATGTCCTTTCCGAAGGCGGAGATGCCGAGCGACGCATCCGATAGCGTAAACTTCATCGCTTCGGCGTCGGTGGTGCGTGTTCGATCGACCGCGACGGCGAGTGGAGCCTCGCGCTGTTCCAGCCGCTCCAGTACTTCTGGCTCGAACACCACGTCCCCATCCAGCTTGAAGAAAGCGCGGCCCGCGAGCAGAGGCGCACACAAGGCGAGTGACACCGAGTTCTGGGTGGTCGCGTAGTCTTGATTCGAGACGAACTCGATTTGCAGCGGCGAACCCTCCAGGGCGCGGCGCAGCGCGTCCTCGCGATAACCGGTCGCCAGGATCACGCGCTCGACGCCGCGTTCGGCCAAAATGCGCAATGCTCTGGCCAGGATCGTCTCCCCGCCGATGTCCACCAGTGCCTTCGGCCGATCGTCCGTGAGCGGCCGCAAGCGCGAGCCAATGCCGGCCACCAGGATCACTGCCGTGGTCGTCCGAGCCATGGCTTGCCGTACCGCCCGCACGAGGCGCGCGTCAATCGCGGGATGTGCCGCCGCTCGGAAGATCGACCGCCGCGCGTTGCACACCGGCGCGCGACTTGCTACCGAGGCGGCCATGAAGAAGCCCGAGAGCATCGCCAAACCGGAAGGCAAGCTGGCCGTCCTCCTGCCGGGACTTGGCGCCGTGTCCACCACGTTCATCGCCGGCTGTTTGCTGGCGCGACGCGGACTCGCCAAACCGATCGGCTCGCTGACCCAGATGGGAACGATCCGCCTCGGCAAGCGCACCGACAATCGCACTCCGAAAATCTCCGAATTTGCACCGCTGACGAACCTCGACCAGCTGGAGTTCGCGAGCTGGGATCTGTTCCCGGAAGACGCCTATCAGTCGGCGACACACGCGCAGGTGCTCGATTCCAAACACCTCGATCCCATCAAGGACGAGCTCAGTGCGATTCGCCCGATGCCGGCGGTGTTCTACCCCGAGTACGTCAAGCGCCTGCACGGCACGCACGTGAAGACGGCCAAGACCAAGGCGGACATGGTGGAGCTTTTGCGCGAGGACATTCAGCGCGTTCAGAAAGAGCGCGGCTGCTCACGCGCCGTCGCCGTGTGGTGTGGCTCGACGGAGATCTACGTCGAACCGAGCGCCGTGCACGCCAGCATCAGCGCCTTCGAAAAGGGCCTCCTGGCAAACGATCCGGCCATCACGAACTCGATGATCTACGCCTGGGCTTGCATGAAAGAGGGCGTGCCGTTCGCGAACGGTGCTCCCAATCTCACGGTCGACTTCCCCGCAGCGCTCGATCTCGCGCGCGAGACGGGCACGCCCATCTGCGGCAAGGATTTCAAGACCGGCCAGACTTTGATGAAGACGATTCTGGCGCCCGGGCTAAAGGCGCGCATGCTGGGTATGAGCGGTTGGTTTTCGACCAACATCCTCGGCAATCGCGACGGCGAGGTGCTCGACGATCCCGAAAACTTCAAGACCAAGGAAGTCTCGAAGCTCGGCGTGCTCGAGCAGATCCTGCAACCCGAGACGAACCCCGAGCTCTACGGCGACGTCTACCACAAGGTCCGCATCAACTATTACCCGCCGCGCGGCGACGCGAAGGAGGGCTGGGACAACATCGATATCTTCGGTTGGCTCGGCTACCCGATGCAAATCAAGGTCGATTTCCTGTGCCGTGACTCGGTGCTGGCCGCGCCGCTCGTGCTCGACCTCGCGTTGTTCCTGGATCTGGCGAAACGCGCGAACTTCCGCGGTGTGCAGGAGTGGCTGAGCTTCTTCTTCAAGAGCCCGATGACGGCGCCGGATCTCTACCCGGAGCACGATCTGTTCATTCAGGCCATGAAGCTGAAGAACACGCTGCGCTGGATGCTCGGGGAACCGCTCATCACGCACCTCGGCAACGAGTACTACGACTGACTCATATGAGGCCGCCGCGGCGGCGCAGCAGCCAGTGGCTGCCGAGGGCAATGCTCGCGGCGAGCGTCCACACCCACGGCGGCAGCACCGGGCGCACGTGACGTTCGGCGGCCACGCGCTTCGGCTCCGGGAGCGGCAACTGCGACGCCTGCGTCCAGTCGAGCGCGAGTCCCCCGGTGGCTTCGGAAATGCGCTCGAGACGCTCTGGGTCCGGGCGCGAATCGCTCCACGCTTCTCCGCCGCGCTCACAGGCGAAGTCCTGGCGCGTGGGCGGTGCCTTGCCGATGCGCGCACGCGCGGTGTACCCCCCGGTGCTGAGCTTCCCGACCGGAATGTCCACCGGTCCCTGCGCGCGCGCCTGGGCCTTGAAGTGTTGCAGCTCGCCAGCGCGAGTTCCGAGCTTTTCCAGCGTGAGCTCGACGTCGCCCGGCTCGCCGGGCATGCGCACCAGACGTAGAGTCAGCGGCTCACCCGCGATACACTCGCCCACGGTCTCGATGCGCGCGGCTTCGTAGCGTGGATCGCGCATCAACCAGCCGAGCAGACCGTCCCAGAGCGCGCCGTAGGCTCGACCCGCGACCTTGGCGGCCGTCTCACTGAACGCCAGAGCGTGGGTGCCGTCGATGCCGAGCGCGATGCTACGGCCGTCCCCTTCCTCACCCAGAGCCAGCACGGGCATGGCGCCATTGCCGGCGCGGCGTTCCGGATGATCCCAGAGTACGATCGCGCCTTCGCGCGCGGGGCCGAGCGTGTTCGAGCCGCTCATGGCCGGCAGCTCCTCGCCCGAGAGCTCGCGCAGGCTACGCAGCACCGCTGCTTCACGCCCCGCGTCCGTGTAACGCGGGACGAACTCGTTCACGTCGAACGCGCGTTCGTCCGC
>DATHEN010001116.1:0-3831 GCA_035318565.1 Polyangiaceae bacterium | reverse complement strand
TCACGGAGCCCCACCAGGACACACCGGGCCGCGTCCCACGCGAACGTCGCGCGACGTCACCCGAGGGCTCGCGTGCGCAAGCTGCGCCGTCGAGCGCGATCCACAAACCTGCGAAGACTCAGAGTGAGCCCGCTGCAGAGCCCGCTCCGGCGCCCGCCGAGCCGAGCCGTCCCGCCGTGACCGCGCCGTTCGACAAGAACGCGGCGGTGAGCGTGCTGAACAGCTTGGCCGCGCAAGCGAGCGCGTGCCGCCAGGCTGGAGATCCCACGGGTACGGCCACCGTGGTCATCACGTTCGCGCCTTCGGGGCGCATCACCAATGCCACCCTGAATGGTCCGCCCTTCGCCGGTACCGCCACGGGAGGCTGCGTAGCTCGCACGCTGCGCCGCGCACAGGTGCCTGCGTTCAAGGGTGATCACGTGACCGTGAGCAAGACCGTGCTCCTCCAGTGACGCGCCGCGCAACAGTCCCCCGTAGCGACCTCGACAGGCGCGAAGGACGTCGCGACTTGCCGTGGGGTGTGTCGGATCTGGATGCGCGAGAGTGAGACGCTTCTCGCTCCGGGGCTCGGCGAAGCCGGACGCGCTCAATGTGCGCGCGATGTCATCCGATCGCGCGGCGCGACGGAGACCACCACACTTCGCCAGCGCACGAGCGCCGTGTCGCGGCGAGCGTGAAACTGCCGACCCTTGTACGAAATGGTGACGTACGACTCTGCCTGTTCGACCGGCGGCACGACCTGCGAGAGCTCGGGACGGCGCAAGCGGAATAGCCCGGGCACGTCTTCCTTGTTGTGGCCCGAAGGCGCAAAGCCACGCCAGCAGCGTCGCTCGGGCGGTGGTTCGAGCATGGCCGGCAGGTGGGCGATGTACGGTTCGATCTTTCCGAGGATGTCCACGCCACCGCGGCGCGAGAAATACACTTGGGCGCCGGCATCGCACACTGCGATCCGGGCGCCGGGCTCGGTGAACTCCTCGAGCAGCTCGCCTCGATAGATCAGCTCTGCGGCGAGCAGCTCACGAGGCGGATTGCTTTCGCTGCGCGGATCGAACAGCGCGCGAGCCGCATGCGAGTTCATGCCATACGTGAAGCGCGGTCCAGGGTCGACGCGCAGCGAAATCAGACTCGGAACGGCGATGATCGCCAAAGTCCACGCGCACAGCAGCGGAGCCTGCCACCACGAGACGCGTGCCTTGAGCAGCAGCACGCCCAACCCGAGTATCAGAAGCGCCGTGCCGGTGGACGCGAACCGATCGTAGCCGAAAGCCGGCCAGATGAAATCACCGCCGTTGGTCGTGCTGTAAACGACGCACAACGGCGCCGCGGCGAGCGCCAGAAGGGCCGGGCGGTGTCGGCGCTCGAGCCGAAACCAGCCGAACACGGCGAGCGGCAACAACAGCGATGCGAGCGCCGTCAGCGTCACGACGTTCTGAAACCAGCCGTGGTGCAGGCGATTGTCGAGTGGCCAGCCCGAGATCTTCAGAAAGTAAGTGTTGGGGTACCACTCTCCATAATACGCGCGTCGTGCGAGCAGCAGCGCGGCGATCATCGAGCCGGCCACTCCCAACAAACGTGCCAGCCCGGCGCGACCGCGAATCTTGCACAGAGCGAGCGCGATCGCCGGAGCGGCACTCACCAGGCCATCCATTCGCGTCCAGAAAGCGAGCCCCACGAGCAGGCCGATCCGGCCCGGGCGCAACGCGTGAGCCGGACGCAAGCCTTCCACGAACGCCAGCGTAACCAACAGGGCGAGCACCGGCAGTTCGAAGCCGTGTCCAGCGGCCACGCACAACGATGCGCAACCGGGCGCGAGGGCGAGCAGCACGACCCAGCGCCAGGTTCCAGAACGCGGAGCATCCGTGTGCAGTCGCATCAAGCCAGCGACGATCGTAGCCGCGAGCAGAGTCAAAGCGACGGCGTTGACCGCGAACAGCAGCGCACCGAGAAAGCTCGGAGAGAATCCCGGCAGTGCGTGAAATGCCGCCATCAGCGCCACCCACGCCGGGTTGCTGAAGCCTTCGACCTTGGGAGCACCCGCGTACCAGCGCAGGCCATTCCCGTCCGCCAGCGTTCTGGCGAAGCTCGCGGAAATGTACATGTCGTCCTGAATGGCCCAGATGCGGCCGGCGGGATTTTCGAGCCAGTACATGCTCGCGTAGCGAAGCGCCAATAAGAGCCAGTATCCGGCCAGCGCGCACATCGAGATGCGAGCCCAGCGCGCGCCCGCAACTCGCTCGGTGGATTGAAAGCAAGTCAAAGCCAAAACTCCGGTTAGTGGACGCCGCACAAAAGCAACCGACGTACCATCGAGTCGAATCACGGAAGCCCCGCGAGAACTCGGATACGAAGACGGATTTCTTTCTTCTGCGAGAGTGCGCACCGTGCGCGCACTGTGCTGAAGGCTCTCGAAAGAGCCTGCGTGCGGCGTAGTGAGCTTGGGCCAGAAGCGACAGAAAGCGGAGCGCGCTGGGTTTTTTCGAATGAGATCCCGCTCGGCCTCGCGAGCGGCGAGTGCGGGCACGACCGTTGCTTTGGGCCTGAGCACGGTCCATCGAGCGGCACTCGAATCGACCGTATTGTAGGTGTTGTGACGAAACTCTTAATTCACATTTAAGGTTCCTCGAGAGGGTCTCGACGGTTCGGCAACTGCACGCGCGGCGGCAATCTTGCGGCCGTTCACGCGTGATTCGGTTCGGCGAGCTCACGACTCCGCGCGCTCTTTTGCGGGTGGCTCTGCCGTTCGTGCAAGGGCGCCGGAGTCGTCATTTCCAGCCTCGGGATCGCGCCGGGGTCACGGGTTTCGACTTGAAAGCTTCTGTCTTGACGCTGTTGGTGCCGCGGATCAGATCCGCATTGGGGGCCCCTGTGACGGCAACCGGCCAGGGCCGCGCGCTGTTCGCAAATGCAGCCCGCGAGCGTTCGACTGCGCGCCGCGTGGTGACGAAAACCGAGTCGCACGCGGACACGTGGCAGCCGAGCGCGGCACAGCGCCGCAGTGGGATTCTCACCTCGAGTCGAGCGACGGTTCTGGCACTGACGGCTTCCGTGCTCGGGATTTCGGTGATTTTCAGCAGCGCAGTGCTCGTGCTCATACACGGAAATTCGCATTTCGTCGGGGACGACCTGATCGCGCTGGCCATGACGCATTCGATGTCGTTTCACGAATTCGTGATCGAACCGATCAACGAGCACTTCGTGCCGCTGCATCGTGCGATCACGTATGTCGCCAATCTGCTGGCTCCCGGGAACTTCGCGATTGCGTTGCTCGTGCTCTACGCCTTTCAGGCCGTCAGCATGCTGTACGTATACCGCACGCTCCTACTGCTCGAATCGCGCATGCATATGGCGCCCTGGGTTGCCAATCGTTCCGGTGAGCGGCTTCGTCCGCTCGAAGAGCCGGTGTACTGGCTCCTCTTCGGTCTGTTCTGCGTGAACGTTTATCTGGGGCCCCTATACATGTGGTGGACGGCGGGGCTGCACCGGCTGCCGTTCATCGCGTTCTCCTGCATCGCCGTTTACTACTACCTGCGCTTCCGCTTTTCGGGCGGCGGAGGCTCCGCAGTGCTGTGCAGCGCTGGCGTGGTGCTGGCGCTCGGTTTTTACAGCAAAGCGATGCTGCTGCCCTGGTACCTCGTGGGCCTCGAAATCTGCTTGTGGTCGGATACGCCGCCGCGCCGGCGCTCCCGGAATTGGGCTCTGCTCGGGGCGTTGGCGCTTGGGGTGGTGATCTACGCGTGTGTGTGGGCGGCCGTTTGGACGGCCATGCAGCCCGCCTCGGCGCGCGAGCTGAACACCGACGTGCGCTTTCAGCTGCAGTTTTTGGCGATGACG
>DATHEN010001115.1:0-4045 GCA_035318565.1 Polyangiaceae bacterium | reverse complement strand
CTCTGGCGCACCATGCCGAGCTCCTCGGCCGTGCGCGATACGTTGCCCTGATTGCGGCCCAAAGCGGCCAGCAAGAACGCGCGCTCGAAGCGCTCGATGGCGCGTTTCTTTGCTTCGGCGAAGGGCACGCCGGGCTCGAAGGCGGGTGACTCCTGGGGCACCGCTTCGGCTTCGCCGCCCAGCGCGAGGTCCGCGGCCTCGATGGCGTCCGCGGCCGCGAGCACGCTGGCCTGTTCAACGACGTTCCGCAGCTCACGAACGTTGCCCGGCCAGCCATGGCGGGCCAGGCCCCGCAACGCAGCCTCGGAAAGGGTGCGCTTGGGTCGGCCCAGGCGCTCGGCGATCTGGTCGAGAAATCGCCCGGCCAGAGCCGGAATGTCCTCGGCGCGCTCACGCAGAGGTGGCAGCTCGAGCTGCACGACCTTCAAGCGATAGTAGAGATCCTGACGGAAGCGGTTCTGTTTGACTTCGGCTTCCAGATCTCGGTGCGTGGCCGCGATGACGCGCACGTCGACCTCGATGCGCGTGTTGCCGCCGACGCGCTCGAAGGCACGTTCCTGCAAGACGCGCAGCACCTTGGCTTGCGTGTCCGCCGGCATGTCCCCGATCTCGTCCAGAAAAATCGAGCCTCCCTGGGCGGCTTCGAAGCGTCCGATGCGGCGCGCATCGGCCCCGGTGAACGCGCCCTTCTCGTGGCCGAACAGCTCGCTCTCCACGAGCTCGCGACTGATGGCTGCGCAGTTCACCGCAACGAAGGGTCGCGCCGCGCGCAAGCTGCGCTGGTGCAACGCCTGAGCCACGAGCTCTTTGCCCGTGCCGCTTTCGCCGCGAATGAGCACGGTGAGGTCCGTTTCGGCGGCGCGCTTGATCACGTCGAACACGCGCTGCATGGCCGCTCCGGAGCCGATCAGCGCGCCGAACCCGTATTCACGCTCCAGCCGATCGAGGAGCAGGCGGTGTTCACGTACGAGCTTGGTGCGGTCGAGGACGCGCCGCACGATCAAGCGCAGCTCGTCGTTGTCGAAGGGCTTGGGCACGTAGTCGTCTGCGCCGGCTTTCATGGCTTCGACGGCGACCCGTTCGTTGCCATGTGCGGTCAGGAGAACGACGGGTGTTTCCGATCGAGCCTGCTTCGATGCGCGCAGCACGGCCAGGCCGTCGGGGCCGTTGCCGAGCGCCAGATCGGTGAGCACCAAGTCGAACACGCCCTCAGCTAGTTCGACGAGCGCCGCCTGGCCGCTGCCCGCGACGGCTACGTCGTAGCCCTCTTTGGTGAGCAGGCCACGGAGAGCGAGCTGGATGGCCCGCTCGTCCTCGACCACCAGAACTCGCGGCTTCATGCGGCGCCTGCGGGCGCGTGTCTCGGAAATACGAGATGGAAACAGGCGCCTTCACCGAGCTTGGACTCGACTTCGATGCTGCCGCCATGCGCTTCGACGAGCTTTCTGGTGATGGCCAGTCCCAAACCCGTTCCTTGCTCTTTGGATGTGTGGAACGGATCGAAGACTTTCGGCAGGCGCTCCGCTTCGATGCCCGGACCGTTGTCCCGAACCGAGAGCCACAGCTCGTCGCCTGCCAGGTTCGTGCCGCTCGAGAGCTCGATGCGCGGGCTTGGAAAGCCGCTTTCATCCAGGGCGTCGAGCGCGTTGGAAATCAAGTTGATGAGCACGCGCCGGAGCTTGTCTGGATCGGCTTCGAACCAGCCGTTTGCTTCTATTTGCTTGTCCACGACCGTGCTCGTTCTGTTCAAGCGTTCGCGTAGGACGTCGAGCGCAGCGTCCACGATGTCTTGCATCTCCACTTCCTGCAAGCTGAGCGGCTCTTCGCGCGCATAGCGCAGCAAGTGCGAGACCGATCGCTCCACGCGATCGAGCTCGGTGACCGCCACCTTGGCGTACTCGGCGTTGCCGGCGTGCGTCGGATCCTCCGCGATCTGTTGCACCAGACTCTTGGCGGCGGTCACCGGGTTTCGGATCTCGTGCGCCACCGAAGCCGAAAGCTGGTCGAGGGCGCGCGCGTGCCGCCCTTCGAGCGCGCGGCGCTCGTGCGTGACCCGCGTCGAAAGCCGCTGCCCGACTTCACGCTCGACCCAGCGTTGCCGAAGCACCGGCGCCAGCACGGCGAAGAAGCCGTGCAAGAGCACGCCGATACCCCAGGAGAGCGCCACGATCACGGCGGGGAAGAAGCCGGCTACGACCAGCAGGAACAAGCAGACGGAGCCGTAGACGACGAGATGCCCGATGAACGCAATCCGGTGTCCGGCGCGGCGCTTGGCGCGACGCACGGTAAGCTCCAGCTCGGACAGCTCCGTGCGAGGGCGACCTTGCCGGCGCGTGCGGGCCGGCTCGTGCCTTCGCTGTCGAACCGGTGGATCGCGGTGGATACGTTCGGACATCACGTTCATGGGCGGGCTGATTCAGCGCGCGGACCAGTGTGCGGGCGCGTGGCGGACGATGCCCGGCGCGGAGCGCGGGAAATAGCCTTGGCTTTTGGCGGGTAGTTGTTTGGGCTCGGCGGCCCTGGGGCGAGTGAGCCCGATTTTATGGCACAGCTCGCGAACCGGACGAATGCCTTCTTCGATTGTCCTCTGGAAGTCGGGGCCCGTATACGCCTCTCGTACGACGGAAGAGGGGATGCCGTACTCCCGGAGCAGCTGGGCGGAGGGCTTCAACATGAGCTTTGCCATGGTGGGGAGAATCACGGGTGCCACGAGGCGCAGCCGGGCGCGCTTGAAACCGCCGAGCTCGGGAACACGGTGGATCAGGTATTCGTTCGCGAAGCACACGTGACGCGCTTCCTCGATCACGTGCAGCTTCATCACGCGCTCCAGCAAGGGGTGCAAGCCGCCGCCCGCGAGCATGCGGCGCTGCACGGAGTCGATGGGCGCTTCACCTCCCAGCACGAACATGAAGAACAGTTCCGGAAATGCGCGGCCCAAGCGTGGAACGCGTCGCGACATCCAGCCTTCGATCCCCGTCACACCGCGCACCGGCAAACCCGAACGCGCGATGAACTCGTGGAACATCAGCGAGTGTTGCCCCTCCTCGATGAGCTCGTGAAAAGCGTAGCGCAGCTCGGGTGAGCCACTCGGCAGCGTCGTCACGAATTCGAGCAGACCGCGCGCGAGCACGGCTTCGAAGTCCACGCCGACCCTCATCTGCTCCACGACGTGGTGCAGACCGATGCGTGCGCGAAGCTCCTTCGGCTGGCTCTTGTACCAGGCCGTCTGACCCAGCGGGTCATCATCGCGCTTTTGCCAGCGCGGATCCTCGGGATCGATGCGGTACTCGGGACGGTCCCAAGCGATGTCGGCATACGCATCGAAGTGTTTGGTCACCGAGCGGGCGGACAGGCGCATGACCCGTTCGCGGTAGGTCTCTTTTGGACGAATGGGGCGTGGAGTGCTGGGGCTCGAGGCGAGCAGTAGGTTTTCCATACACGGCGCTAGAGCAGCTCTCGTGCCGTGCGGATGACTGAGTAATTCCAATTACTTAAGGTTGCGCGCTCGAGGTTTTGCCGCAGGCCGCAGCGTTCACTGCAGTAGTGAAGCTGCAGCGAGCGGCAGCGGCATTTTGAAACTTAACGCATGATAAATGTTTGATTTAATTCATAAAGTTAATCTTTGACACCGTACGTGCACACAAGATTAAGAATTCGATGATCATTCGTAATTCTCGAGAGCTTGGCGCGCTCATCCGCGAGCCAGCCGCGGAAAGTGGCAGCGGCAGAGCGAAGCGGACTGCTCCCGCGCAGTCCCACGCGCCGCGCCGAGCTACCGCGAGAAGGGGCGGGCAGTGTGCAATGGCTCGAGGAGGCGGAGATTGCCGCACGCTTGCGCGCGCTGTCGCGCGACGTATCCGCCTGGCGTAGCGACAACGACCTCGGTCAATTCAGCCTGGGCGGTGCTCAACCGAAAACAGCGCTGACATTCGACGGGAAGCGTTGCGGCGTACCCTCCGGGCGTATTCCCACGACGCATATTCTGAAGCCCGGCATCGCGGGCCTGGACGGCCACGCCGAAAATGAGCACTTCTGCCTCGCGCTT
>DATHEN010001114.1:0-2489 GCA_035318565.1 Polyangiaceae bacterium | reverse complement strand
CCGCGAGGTGGCGGCGGATCTGATGCTTTCGACCCTGATCTGGAAGTACTGCCACCAGGCTGTGACCCCCTGCGATGCTCAAGCGACGGTAGCGCGTGCGCGCGCGGATTTCGGCACCGGCTTCGCGCAGTGGTCGGTTCACCACGCCCTTGGTGGACGTCAGCCCGCGCACGAGCGCCACATAGCGCTTCTCGCCGTCTGTCAGGAGCCTGGCCGCGGCGGCAACGAACCTGGGATGCTTCGCGAAAAGGCACACACCGCTCGTTTCTGCATCCAGGCGATGAATCGGCACCGCTTCGTTCGCGCCCGGCAGCGAGCGCACGCGCTCCAGCAGACTCCCGCTCCGCTCGCCCTGCGGCGTCGTGGATTCGTGAGCGGGCTTGTCCACGACCAAGAGCTCTTCGTCCTCGAACAATATGCGTGGAGAGGGCTCTGCTCGAGGCACGAGCAGAGCGAACGATTCTACTTCCTCCGTGAGCGGCATCATATCGAGCGGTTGAATCCGCGCTGCCGCAAAACCGAGCCGAGTCCACGCGTCGAGGTCGCGGGCGAGCGTGAGCGGATTGCACGAAACGTATGCGATCGCGCGCGGAGCGAGCGCAGCAATGGCAGCCCGCGCGCGCGGTGAAATTCCACGGCGCGGCGGATTCACCAGCACCGCGTCGAAGCGTTGCCCCGAAGCAGCGAGTCTTTCCGCGGTTTCCGCCGCGTCCCCGTGTAGGGTGACGATGCGATCGGAGCCGTGCAGGACGGCGGATGCCTGCGCAGCCTTGGCGGCGGGACGTCGTTGCTCGGCGAGGGTGACCCTCGCGCCAGCCGCAGCCAGCGAAAAACCCATGGCGCCGGAGCCAGCATAAAGCTCGAGGACATGACGAGACGGGAGCCCCCCGAGCGCTGAACCGAGCTCCTGAACCACATGGCTGTGGAGCTTCCCGGCCTGCTCCCGGTGCGTTTGTACGAATGATCCGAAGCTCGCCTCGTGCAGGTGGCCGCCAATGCGGTCGAGAGTGTGCGCGCTGCCAATCAAGAGCTCCGGTTCCGAACCCAAGAGCTGCACGGCAGACGCAGCGCGATAACTCACGGCCACTCCTGCGATCTGCGGGCAAGCGTCGCTCAAGGCGCGCGCTGCCTGCACGAGCTCGCTCCGCACTAGCGGGCGCTCGCGCGCGACGATCAAAGTCACGAGCACCCGCGCGTGTTCTTCGGCTCGGGTCTCGCGCAGATCGACGGCGCAGAGCGCACCTTGGCCACGCCGGGTGTACGCCAGCAAGGCTGCGCCGCTTTCCGCGGGTGGCTTTCTGAGGAGAGCGCGCAAAGTCTCGCTGGCGGCCAGGAGAGCAGGCGAGAGCACGCGGCAGCCGGGGATATCGACCAGCTCGTGCCCTGGACCGGTGTACAGGCCTATCCGAGCCGGAGCGCCGACCACGAGCTTCGCTCGAATGCGGTACTGCTCGATGCGATCCGCCGCGGCGATCGGCTGCACGAGTACGCTCGCGAGTGAGGGGTAGGGGCACAGCGCGTCGCTCACGCGCGCGCGCTTGGCCGCGAGTTGATCCGTGTACGGCAGTGCGATCAAAGGGCAGCCGCCGCAGCGTTCGGCATGAACACAGCTGACGGCCGCGCTGGGAGGCGTGGCTGCCGGCGACTCCTCGACGAAGGGCTGCTGACCGTTCGTCAAAACGGACGTCTTCTCAGCCGCGCTGGCCCAGCAGGCCGCCGAGCGAGCGGCGCTGGGGCTCAGGGTCGTGATTTCGCAGGTAAAGCAGGTTCAATCCGTTGATCAGAGCGTGCGCCGCGAGCGGGCCCAAAAGCGACCCGGTGAGCTGGAAAATCGCTCCCAGCCCGAGTCCGACTCCCGTTGCCCAGGACACCCAAACCCAGCGACTGGGGCCACGGATCTGGTGCACGATCCCGAACACGAGCGATTGGACGATGAGTCCCAGCCAAGGCTGGAGAAGTCCGCGAAAAAGCAGCTCCTCGCCGAGCGAGCTCAGCGCCGCCAACACCACGATGCCGACCCCGCTGATGCTGCGCGCGATGGGTCGCAGCTCGCTGTGCAGCCGCCGTGCCCAGAGGAAGCGCGGCACGACCATGCGTGTGCTGAGCACAATCGCGAACCCGAACAAGAGCCCGAGCAGCAGACTGTACGTGTGACTCATCCGCGCCGGCAGCTCGAGCCAGGGTTCCGGATAGACGAGTGGCGAGCCGTTGCGCCAGTACGCTGCGAGCGCAGTAGCGAGGACGGCGAGCCCTGCATAAGCGGCTGAGAACCGACCCCAACGGATCATCGTCCCGTGACTATGGCATGCGGCTGGCCGGGCCGCATCCGATCCCGCGATCCGTTGGTGTGCTCTCAGTTTTCCGGTGTAGAGTCGAGGCCAGAGTGAGTGGGCCGCTTGACGCACCCGACGTGACCGAACGATTCGAGAGCAATCTCGACTTGGTGGACATTCTGGCGCGTCAGGTCGGGCGAGCCGTCGGCCGTTCCA
>DATHEN010001113.1:0-4968 GCA_035318565.1 Polyangiaceae bacterium | reverse complement strand
GGTAGTAGCGCTGGTCCGTCATGAACAGCTCCACGTGTTTGCCATAGCGGAGCTTTCGGTAGATGCGAATCCTGTCGGGGTAGGATGCCTCCGGATTGTAGGTCACGTCCGCAGGCTGATATTCGAACCACGCGCGGCTCGCGGCATCACGCTGCTCGGGGTTCTTCTCGTCGCCTTGGCGATCGCTGAAGTGGGTGGTGTGGTCTTGCCAGCAATCGTTGCCAAACTCGTGATCGTCCCAGATGGCAATGAACGGAAAGAGTTGGTGTGCGCGCTGCAAGTTGCGATCCGAACGAAACTGTTTGTAGAGCGAGCGGTAGTCCGCGAGCGTGAGCGCGGCCCGGCTGTCGGGCCCGAGCTCGAGCCCGTCCGGCAACACGATTTTGCGCTGGTCCGTCGGCGTCTGGAATGACGGATCGCCGTCGGTCTCGTAGATGTAGTCGCCGAGGTAGAGCACGAAGTCGACGTCGGGGCCTTGTTCGAGCAAGGCGCGCCAGGCGTGGTAGTAGCGACCCACGAAGTCCTGACACGACGCGAACGCGAACTTCACGGGGGTGTCGCGGTCTGGCGCCGGCGCGGTTCTGGTGCGGCCGATCGGCGACTCTGCGCCTTCCGCGCTGAATCGGAAGTAGTACGTGGTGGAGGAGTGCAGGTTCTCGACTTTGAGGCGCACGGTGTTGTCGCTGTCTGCGAGCGCGCTCACGTTTCCCTGCGCGACGATGCTCTGGAACCCGAGATCGGTCGCTACTTCGTATTTGACGCTCACGTCGCCTGCGGTCGCGGGCTCCACTCGGGTCCAGAACAGCACGCTGCTCGGGTTCGGGTCACCGGAGGCGACCCCTTGCGGAAAAACGCGCAGGGTGTCCGGGTCGTCCGGTAGCGGGGGTAGCGGGCGAGAACGCGGTTCGGAGTCGTCGTCGGACCCACAGCCCAGGTTCGGCGCGGCCACACTGAGCGCGCTCACCACCGTGATACGCAGAAAGTCGCGACGTACGATACGGGAAGTCATGCTGTGCATTCCTCGCTGCTGGATCGCCGGAGCCGTGCGGCGGGCTCGACGGTTTCGCATCGTAGCCGTTTGGCACGGCGATGGCACGCTCGCCTCGGTTGGGAAAAAAATGCGAGCACGCTAGCTACGACCAGCGCGAGTTTCTCCGGTCTTGCGTGTGGGAATGCGACTTGCATTTTCCGGGGTGTGGCCAAACCCGAGCTGAGTGGCGTGCCGCGTCTGCGTAAGCGGCGCAGAACCCTATGGTTGTCGAGCCTCGCCGTGGTCGTGGTGCTGCTCGGGTTGATTACGCTGGCCGTACGCGAGCGCCGGCAGGATTACCGCGCCGAACGCGCCACGGAACGAAGCAAGCTCACCGATGAACGCTGGCGCATCGACACGCGTGGCGCGGTGCCAGCGCTGCCGGCGGAGCAGTCCGAGTCGGCGGGCGACGAGCCCCCCGTGGCGCGTTTCGAGGGCGCGAATGAGGTGCCCGTGCCTGCGGCGGCTGCGGCGGCCGCGCGACCGGATGGCGGCACCCACCTTTCCAGCGCCGGTGACGCGGGCTTGCAGAGCGGCGATGCCGGCCTCGCTACCAGCGCCCTGGCCGCGGACGCCGGCGCGCTCGTCGCGGATGCGGGAGTCGCGCGCGATGCAGCGGCAGGCGCGGCTGCGGACGGCGGGCTGACAGCACTCGCCGCCACTGTGACGTGCGGCCCGAATACCTGTGCGGCGGGCCAGGTGTGCTGCAACGAAAGTTGCGGGATCTGCGCGCGACCCGGCGAGCAATGTTCGCAACAGGAATGCGGAGTTCAAACACTTCCCGTCAGTGCCATGTGCGGCATCAACACCTGCAACGTCGGCTTCGTGTGCTGTAACGCGAGCTGCGGCACGTGCGTGCGTCCCGGGCAGCCCTGCGATACCACCGCCTGCGCGAACGAGATCGAATACCCGGTGAGCGTCACCTGCGGCATGAGCACGTGCAACGTCGGCATGGAGTGCTGCAACGCGAGTTGCGGCACCTGCGTGCCACGCGGGCAGAGCTGCTCCAAAGAGTCGTGCACGTGAGGCTTTCATTGTAAGCTCGGCGCGATGAACGCGACCGGCGCCGCGGCGGATGCTCTGGAGCTCGATGAACCGCTGCAGCGCGGGCTCGCCGAGCACGTGCGGCGCTTGAAAGCTCGTTTCGACGCCGGCGAGACGCGGCTCGGGTGGAAGGTGGCGTTCAACGTGCGACCCGTTCAAGAGGCGCTCGGCATTCCGTTTTCACTCGTCGCCGGACTGACACGCTCCACGCTCGAGAGCTCCAGCGCGCATTCACTCAGCGGATCGACGCGCGTGGCTCTCGAAGCGGAAGTTGCCGTTCGGCTGAAGCGCGACGTTGCTCCGGACATGACGGAGGCGGAGCTCTCCGCGTGTGTCGACGTCTGGGCGCCGGCCATCGAGGTCGTCGACTTGAATCGTCCCTTCAGCGAGCTCGAATCCATCCTCGGCGAAGGCGTGTTTCACCGCGCCGTATTCCTCGGCCCGGCAGTGCCGGTGCGGCCGGGCGCGGACCTGGCCGGGGTGCGTGCCCTGGTGCATTTCGCAGGAGATCGCAGCTGCGACTTGGACGCGCGCGAAGCGACGGGTCACGTGCCGGACATGCTCCGGCACCTGGCGCGCTTGCTCGCAAGATTCGGCGAGAAGCTCCAGCGCGACGACTGGATCATTCTGGGCTCGATGAACCCGCCGCTGCTCGCTCGACCGGGTACCGAGTTTTCTCTGGAGCTCTCGGAGATCGGTCGAGTGGCGATCACGCTTACGCCCTGATAGTCCGCGCTCGTTCGCATACCGTCGCGATCGCGAGTTCGCCATGACGCAACGCGTGCGCGACGGATCGCGTGAGAAGCGCGGCGGACGCCTTTCATCGCAACAGAGTTGATCGCCGACCGGCTCCTGAGCCCGGATCATTTCCGTCATCATTAATTCAATGCGTCTCACTTCCTTCGTGAGAGTTGGCGTCGCCTGGCTCGCGTTGGCAGCGCTCTACAACGGTGCCTGTAGCGCGGCCGGCGGCGGCGGAAGCACGCTCGAATCGCGCGCGGGAGCTGCGGGAACGGCGGGGCAGGGCGGTAGCTCCGGCGCTTCCGGCAACGGCTCCGGCGGAACTGGCAACGTGATCATCGGTGGCGGCACCGGCAACAATGCCGGCTCGGGGCCCGGCGGAGATGCGTGCGCCGATCAGGAGTACGCAGGCGAGCAAAAGCCGCTCGACATGTACGTCATGTTCGATCAGTCCGGCTCGATGAACGAACGCGCGGGCTCCGATACGCGCTGGAACGTGATCAAGAAGGCGCTGAAAGACTTCGTGCGCAGCGAGGGCACGGAGGGCCTGGGGGTGGGCATTCAATACTTCCCGCGTGACGTCGTGGAGCCGCCCTGTAGTACGCCGAGCCCCACGTGTTTTTGCATCGACCTGATCATCGTCAAACTGTGTGCGCCGATTACGGGCGGAACTTGTAGTATTCCGCGGTACGTACAGCCGGACGTAGCGATTGCGCCGCTGCCTGGTGTCGCGGGCGCCATCGAGACCTCCCTGGATGCCCACAGACCCGGAGGCGGTACACCGACCAGCTCGGCTCTGGATGGCGCAATCCAGCACGCCACGCAGTGGGCCGCAGCGCACACCGATCGCAAGACGATCGTCGTACTCGCCACCGACGGCGAGCCTGAGGCCTGCGACACCAACGTCAACAACATCGCGGCCATCGCAGCGCGCGGTCTCAGCGCCAGTCCGCCCGTGCAAACGTACGTGATCGGTGTCGGTGACAGTCTCGGCGCGCTGAACGCGATCGCGGCGGGCGGTGGGGGCACCGCGCTCATCATCAATGGCTCGACCGCGAACGCCGGCCAGCAATTCCTCGAAGCCATGAACAGGATTCGTGGCACTGCGCTGGGCTGCGATTTCAACGTGCCGGGTGGCGCCGGCTCCGATCTCAGCACGCTCAACGTCACCTTCACGCCGACCGGCTCGAGCGCAGAGCTCATCTACAAGGCGAACAGCGAAGGGGAGTGCAGCGCTACGCTGGGCGGCTGGTTCTTCCCGGATTCAAGCAATCCGAGCTCGATTCGCCTGTGTCCGAAGTCATGCGACACGGTCAAGGCGCGGCCCGGCAAGGTACGCCTCAGCATGGGCTGCACGCCCAGCGTGGAGATTCCGGAGTAGCCCCGAGCACCCCGGGTTTCCGCGCCCGCTCGCCGGGATAGGTGCTATGGAAACGCGGCGTTCATGCCCAGCAGAGTTTTCATAGACGGCGAAGCAGGCACCACCGGCCTCAGGATTCGTGAGCACCTGGCCGCACGCTCGGACGTAACGGTAGTGAGCGTACCGTACGAACAACGGCGTGACGTGCAAGCGCGAAATGCACTGCTGAACGACGTGGACCTGGCGATCCTGTGTTTGCCGGATGACGCCGCGCGTGACGCCGTGGCCCTGGTCGAAAATTCGCGGGTCAAGGTTCTGGATGCCAGCTCGGCGCACCGCACCGCGCCCGGTTGGGTGTACGGCTTTGCCGAGCTCGGCCGCACGCAGCGTGACGCGATTCGCGCGGCCTCTCGGGTCAGCAATCCCGGCTGCCACGCCACTGGCTTCGTGGCGTCGGTGCGTCCGCTCGTGGATGCTGGACTGCTCCCGGCAGACGCGCCGGTTTCGGTGCAGTCCTTTTCTGGTTACTCCGGCGGCGGCCGCGACCTGATCCGGGTTCACGAGGAAGAGCTCGTGGACCGCGCAGGCTGCGCTGTGTACGGCCTCGAACTGGCGCACAAGCACGTTCCGGAGATGTCCGCCTGGTCTCGGCTCTCGCGGCCACCGCTGTTCGTGCCTACGGTCGGCAACTTTCGCTGCGGGCTCGTCACCTGCGTACCCCTGCAGCTCTGGACCTTGCCAGGGGCTGTCAAGGGGGCGGACTTACACGCCGCGCTCGCCGACCATTACCGAG
>DATHEN010001112.1:0-2585 GCA_035318565.1 Polyangiaceae bacterium | reverse complement strand
TTCACGTAGACCTCGAACACACGCCGGTTGAATGAGCCGCCTGCGCGCGACCACACTGTGGCGCTGTACGTTCCCCCCGCGGAATTGCTGGCGGACGCATTCTGCACGGTGGTCTGATAAGCGGTGCGGCTCCAGGCTTTGACGGCTTTCGTGCCGCTGTGTACCTCGGCCGCGGCGGTGGCGATGCTGGCGTTGCCGCTGAACGTCCAGTGTTGAAAGTCCGACTCGAAGCCGGGATTTTGCAGCTGGTCGGAAACGGGCGCACTCGCGCCGATTTGGAGCTGCCAGTCGCCGCCGTTCGCGGCGTAGTTCGGGGCGTTGATCGTCGGCACTCCCGTGGCGTCGAACGAGAGAGGAAACCAACCGTAGCGCCCGGTGTCGTCGCTGCCCGTGGGGGCGCGGAAGTTGCTCCAGCGATCGCCGAAATACACGTACGTGGTGGCGGGACCGGGAATCGGCAGCACGAAGTCGTGCTGCGTGTTGAACGAATTGCTCGACGGCGGATTCGTCGGCACGATCGCATTCGAGGTCCACGGCCCTGCCATGCTAGCTGCCGTGCGGTAACGCGTTTGGCTCGACTTCCAGCCGTTGCAGAGTGACGTGAAGTAATAGTAGCGGCCGTTGCGCTTGAACACGTGGGCGGCTTCCTGCACACCGGCCTGCCACGTCCCGCCCGAGAATTCGACGTAGTTACCCGCTACCGGGGCGAGCGGCGTCATGAAGTCGCCGCCAAGCTTCAAGATGGCTTGCGCATAGTTCGGCTGCGGCTTGTCGAACGTGTAGAGCAGCCACGCCGAGTTGCCCTCGGTGTAAACCCCCATGTCGCCCAGGTTGTATTCGACACCCTGGGTGTCGCGCAGCCTACGGATGAGCTTCGCGCTTTGATACGTCCAGGGTCCGTCGATCGAGGGCGACGTGAGAAACGCATATTGGTTGCGCACGCCGCCACCTCCACCCCACTCGATGGCCATGACGAAGCGATTGTCGTTCGGATTCCACATGACCCAGGGCCGCCCTACCCAGCTGGTCGAGCTGAACGGAACGCCCGCCATGCCCGGTCGAAGAGCAGGCGCACGCTTCGTCCAGGTCTTCAGATCGGGTGAGGAATAGTGTTGGATCGCGTAGAAATGATAGTCGCCGGCGCCGCCGAAGTCGGGGCCGAACCAATGATAAACGCCGCCGACTTCGATGATCCCACCGCCTTGCGCCTTGATTTCCTGACCGTCGGTGTCCCGCCAGATGGCTTGATTGTCGATCGTGACGGAGCTCGCGGCCACGGAAGCGAAGGTGTCTGCGATGTCGCGCGTGCGTTCGGCGCCGCAGCCCGCAAGCAGAACAGCGCCGACGGCAAAGGCGGCCAGCTGCGGCGCCTCACGGCGCATGGGACTCGTACCCGAACCACCGCATGAACAACCCGTTTGCATCGATAGTCCGAACATAGGTCACATTTCATCCGCGCCGTTCGTGCAATCGCAGTGCCGCGCTTCCGCTAGTGCTCTTCCGCGCAAAGGCAGCGTGTTCTCGCGCAGATGGATCGGCGGGTCTTCAGCGAATCGTCGGGTGAAGCCGAAAGTGTGTCAGGTGCAGCCGACACACGGCAAGAATGCGTTTTTTCCGTGTCGACAAACTTGGAGTGGCGCTGGACGTTTACTGCGGCTCGAATCGAGCGTTCGATCACTGGTGGGTGACGATGCCGTCCGTTTCAGTGCAGCCCTGACGGGCGCGAGCGGTTCACGTCCTCGCGTCTCTGCGAGGCCCAGCGAGTGTCGGTTTGGTTTTAGATCCAGGCGGGGACTACGTCGTGGGCGGCGAGGGCGGAGCGGCTGAATTCGGCGGCGAAGCGGCCTGGATAGAGGAAGCTTGCGCCCGGTTCCACCACCAGTACCGCGACGCCGATCAGCGCCATGCCTTCCGGCGTTCGGTGGCTGAGGAGCACCGGGACGTAGCGTTCCCCGTTCGCTCCGCGCCATTCACCGGACGTTGCGGGAACGGCTACGGGACCTAGGATGGAACGGGTCACGTCGTGCTCGGTGCTTTCGCTCAGGAAGTAGTCTTCTACCCGTTGCTGCAGGTGCGCATCGTTTGGGGCCGCGCCCAAACGTGCCGAGCAAACCAAGCCGCCTCCCTGGTTCAGATAGAGGATGGCGCTCTTCGCACCGCTATGGTGCGTCAGGGCCTCGAGGCAGCTCTGTGCTCGGTCGCTGGTAGTATGGCTCTTTTCCAGGGCGGAGATGAACTCGACGAGCGGCGCGCCTTCGTTCGAACGGTCTCCCCCCGCCGCTCTGGCGGGTCGAGTGAGGCGCTCGTACTTCGCTTCGAACAGACGCTTGGTGCTGTCCTGAAGCTGAGCAAGCGATAGCGCTGCGTACTCTTCGAACGCGCTCTGATCTTGAGCGATGAGTGCTACTCGCGCTCGCATTTCGTAAGCGACGGCCAAGTTCAGCCCCGTGCTGCCCAGCGCCTTGAACTGCGCGATGGCCGCGTCCGCCGTCGCTGCCGCCGTTTGGTGATCTCCTTGCTGGCTTTGCACCAATGCGAACGGCATGAGCACGTAGTTCTGCATGTAGCCGAGCGCCGTCTCTTCG
>DATHEN010001111.1:0-6627 GCA_035318565.1 Polyangiaceae bacterium | reverse complement strand
GGGTGGCCACCACGGAAGCGCTGTGGCGCGTCGTCAATGAAGCCATGCAGCTCGGCGCAGGTCCAGGCTACGTCAAAGGTCATCCTCTGGAGCGACACTTGCGTGACGCTCGCATTTCATTCGTGATCGACGGCACCAACGAGGTACTGCGCTGCTTCATCGCGCTCGCCGGCCTGCGCGGTCCCGGACAGCGCTTGAACGACGTGCAGACAGCGATGTACGAGCCCATCAAGGGCTTCGGGCTGCTCAGGGAATTTGCGGTGCGTAAGGTCCGCGAAGCACTGCGCCGCGATCGCATCACGCAGGCGCATCCGCTCCTGGCGCGAGAAACGGTGATATTCGAAGAAATCGCCGACGAGCTGAGCCGCGTTTGCGATCGGGCTCTTCGTGAGCACGGCAGCGAAATTGCGGAGATGCAGTACCCGCAAATGCGCATCGCGAACGTGGCGATCGACCTGTACGGCTTGCTCGCATGCATCTCGCGCACGTCGCGAATCATCGAGCAAGGCGGCGAAGGCGGCGCGCGCCGCCACCTCGACTTGACCGCCATGTTTGCCACCACGGCTCAGGTGCGCATGCTCTCGAACCTGCAACACCTAGAACACAACGACGACGAGCTGCGTAAGGCCGTCGCTTCTCGCATTTACACCGACGGCGGCTACCCGTTCGACATCGTGTAGCGCTCCCTCGGGCCCCTGTGAGTTTTCACAGGAAGGCGGGAAGATTTCTTGTTTCTCGGATCCGCTGCGCGTCGGCTTGCGTTGCTGACACGAAAATCTAGCCGTCAAACTTCTACGTCGACGACCCAGCCGCGTTCTGCCCAGTGCTGAAACCAAGCCCCGACGTTTTCTTCGACGTAGCTGGCTTCCGCCGGCAAAGAGTGCACTACGCGTTCGCACGCTTCGACTAGAGGGGTACCGGCGCCGAGCAGCGTGAGAAGCGCGAATGCGCCCGGCGTTACGGGCTCGTCGCCGATGACGCGATCGCGAGAGCGGTAGAGCACGAGCTCGGCCGATGCGGGTGCGGGAATGGGCACGGGGGCGTGCGCCGCTTTGAGTGCGCGCCGCAGGTCGGTCACCGGGTACCGGACGCGCAGCAGGCGCAGCGCGGGGTTCAAGACGATGCGTGCGGTTTGCCAGGCTGCTTCCGGAAGGCTGGCGAGCTTTTCGGGCGCAAGGGCAGGCGCGTCGGCTGCGTCGAAAAGCTCGATGTAAGTCCACTCCAGGCGCGCCATGTCGATGCAGAGCTCGTGCTGCTCGAGCCACGTACAGCGCGCCACGAACTCGGGCAGCCGATCGCCCAGGTCGCGCAGCGAGCGAGAAGCGGGCGGGTGCTCCGCGAGATACTCCTCGACCAAGCGTTGCCAGGCATTTTGACCGATCAAGCCGCCGAGGCCCGGGAAGTCTTCGACCAGGGAGCTCGTGTGGCGGAGCCAGAACTGCTCGCGGTAAATCTCGAGCTGCTCGACCGGCGAGAGTCGATCGTTGCCAGTGAAGTAGCGCTGTGCGAGCGCGCGGGTTTCGGGATCCTTGCCGAGATCGTGACGGCGGCGAAGCTCGTTCGCCATCCAGTGCTGGAGCTCGCGCAGCTCGGCTTCGGTCATGGTGCAGAGCGTGGGTGCGGAACGCCTGCGGCAGCGCCCTCCGGGGAGGAGAGAACCTGATCCCGCGCTGCGCGGGCGCGCGCCGCTTCCTCGAGCAAGCGCGACAAGCTCGGAATCTCGTCGTCCCATTCGATCAGCGTGGAAACGGGACCGGTGAGCGCGATCGTCTGCCGATAGAGTTCCCAGACGGGGTCGATGACCGGCGCGCTGTGCGTGTCGATGATGTATTTACCGAGGTTGGTATGGCCTGCGAGGTGAATTTGCACGATGCGATCGTGCGGCACGTTGCGGATGAATTCGACGGGATCGAAGCCGTGATTGTACGCGGACACGTAAACGTTGTTCACGTCGAACAAGAGCGCGATGTCGGCGCGCTCCGCCACCTCGCTGATGAACTCCCACTCCGGCATCCCGCTCGCCGTGTACGTGAGATAGCTGGACGTGTTCTCCAGCGCGAACGGTACCTCGAGATAGTCCTGAATCCTGCGCGCGCGTTCGGCCACGAGTCGCACTACGGAGTCGGTGTACGGCAAGGGCAGTAAATCGTGCAGGTGCGCGCCGCCTGCGTCGCACCAGCAGAAGTGATCACTCACCCACGGTGAGCCCACCCTGCGGAGCAGCGTCTTCAAGCGTGCCAGGTACTCCATGTCCGGCGGCGCGGGCGCTCCGATGCTGAGCGAAACGCCGTGTTGCACGACCCGATACGACTCGAGCACGCGGTCCAGGTGGTAGAGCGGCTTGCCACCCTGCACCATGAAGTTTTCACTGATGACTTCGAAGAAGTCGACGGGTGGGCGAGTTTCGAGCACCTCGGCGTAGTGGGGAATGCGCAGACCCACACCGATGCCGAGGTCGGGGACGTCGAAACAGAGCGGCCCGCGCGACCGAGAGAGCCGTGCGGGCCGATCCGCGGAAGCCATCGAATCTACTTGGGGCAGTGTCCGTTGCAACCGCCTTGCCCCTTGCAATCATTGCTGCCCGCGCAGCCGTTCTTGCCTTCGACTGCGCAGCCGCCCTTGCCCTTGCACTCGTTCTGGCCCTTACAGCAGGCTTTCTCGCCGGCCGCGGCAGCAGGTTCGGCACCGCCCCCGGGGGCAGCCGCACCTTGCTTGTTGTTGCCGCATGCCGCAAGCGAGCCGATCATGAGACCCGTGCTGGCAGCCGCTGCCACCGCTTTCGAAAAATTAAAAGCCATTCCCGCTCTTCTCCTTGTGAAGTGTGCGCACCGCTTGATGCCGCTCGACTGGGATACGGTGCAGCTCGCAGCCAGTTTCAACGAAAAGTGTAACCCGTGACATTCGAGTTGTGCCAGTTCCGCTACGAGGACACGAAACACGGTACCCGGTGATAGAGGATACGCAATGAGTCGTGCCGAGGATTTGACACCAGGTAAACCCTTCTGGCCGCGGCCGAGCTCAGCGCTCGCCTTCGTGGAACGCCGGCAGCGGCTACAGGCGCTGCTCGATGGCCCGGCGCTCTTGCCCGCGGGTTTCGCTCCGGCTCGGAACTTTCCGGCCAATCGTTACGCGTTTCGTGCCGAGAGTCACTTCCTCTACTTCGTCGGCCCGCCCCTGGAAGGCGCCGCCCTGTTGATCGACCCGCAAACAGCGGTGTTGTACGCGCCGCGGCCCCACCCGGATGCCGCGCTGTGGACGGGGGAGCAACGTTCGCTCGAGCAGCTTGCGCAGGATTGCCGGCTGGAAGTGCGGCCTATCGAGGAGCTGGCCCCCGGGCCTGAAGTGGCGCTGATTCCGCCTCAAGGCGCGGAAACCGCGCTGTGGCTCGCCGATCTGCTCGACCGCGACGTGGAAGCGGGCGGCGGTGACGAGCTCGCGGGGCGCGACGCGCAGCTCGCCGACGCGCTCATCCGTCTGCGTCTGGAGCACGACCCAGCGGCCATCGATCAATTGAAGCAGGCGGCAGTCGTCACCGAGCTCGCGCACCGCGCTGGCATGGCGTGCACCCGCCCCGGTCTGCGCGAGGCCAGCGTGCGCGCGCGCATGGAGGCCGCGATCGTGGAGAGTGGGATGACCTGTTCGTACGGGTCGATCGTTTCAGTGCACGGCGAAGTCCTGCACAACGAACTGCATCACGGGGTGCTCGGGGAAAACGACTTGCTGCTCGCTGACGTCGGTGCCGAAACCCCGGAAGGCTGGGCGGGAGACGTGACCCGAACCTGGCCGACGAGCGGGCGGTTTTCGGCGACGCAGCGCGCGATTTACGAAGTCGTGCTTGCAGCGCAGCATAGCGCGATAGCAGCGCTCGCACCCAACGTTCGCTACCTGGACGTGCATCGAGCGGCAGGCCGGCGCTTGCTGCAAGGGCTCATCGAGCTCGGCATCCTGCGTGGAGATCTGGATGACCTGTATGCGCGTGGAGCGGCAGCATTGTTCTTCCCGCACGGCGTGGGTCACCTGCTCGGCCTCGACGTTCACGACATGGAAGACCTCGGGGATCGCGCCGGCTATGCGCCGGGCCGCGAGCGCAGCAGCTCGCCCGGGGATCGCTACCTGCGGCTGGATCGCGAACTCTTGCCGGACATGCTCGTGACGATCGAGCCCGGTTTCTACCAAATCCCACGCTTGCTTTCCGATCCTGCGGAGCTCGGCGACTTGCGCGACGTCATCGATTGGCGCGTGCTCGAGCAGTTCGCCGACGTGCGCGGCATTCGCATCGAAGACGACGTGCTCATCACTCGCGACGGGAGCGACGTGCTCACCGCCGCGATTCCGAAGCTTCCCGACGACGTCGAGGCGCTCGTACGCGCGGGCCACGCGGCCTGAGTCAGGCGCGCGCGCGGGTCAGGCGCAGCTCGGCTTCGAGCAGGGTTTCCTTCCAGGACGGTTCCACGGGCGTGACGAGCTCCACCACCTCTTCTGCCGGCCGGCCTTCGAGCAAGGCAGTGCGCGCCGCCGCGGAACCGGTCAGCAGGTCGAACGCCGGAATTTCTGCTTCGAACTCGTAGGGCTCGGTGCGCAGCTGAAATTGCTCCGGCGCTTGCCCGCGAGCCAGGCAGAGCAGTGTGAGGTAGGTGGCGACCGGGCGGAACAGCAACGGATCGGTGACGTGCACCATCACGCCGCTGCACAGCTCACCGCGGTGTTTCTCGAACCAGGGCTTGAAAGATACCGGTCGTATCTGCGCGCCGGGCGTGCCGCGCTCGTTGATGGCGCTGGCGAGATCGTGGCCATTGAGAAACGGTGCGCCGATGATTTGAAAGGGTGCCGTAGTGCCGCGACCTTCGGATAGATTGGTGCCCTCCACGAGACAGGCGCCCGGGTAAACCAGCGCGGTCTCGAGCGTGGGCATGTTGGGGGACGGCATCACGAACGGGCGGCGCCAAGCTTCCGCGGTGCGCATGCGTTCCCAGCCTGCGGTTGGCACGACACTGAACGCGCCTTCCGGCCCGAGTGCCAGGCCATCTCGCTCACAAAAGTGAGCGATGAGCTCGCCGGCCGTGAGCGCGTGCCGGATCGGCAGCGGCTCGAGCCCCACGAACGAGAGGAAGCCCGGTTGTTGCGGAGCTCCCTCGAGCGTGTGCGGGTTGCCGGAGATGGGATTCGGACGATCCAGCACCACGGTGTGGACGCCGGCTGCGGCCGCGGCGCGCGCGGCAAGCAACGCCGACCACACGTACGTGTAGTAGCGGCTGCCCACGTCCACCAAGTCGATGAGCAACAGCTCGATCTGACCCAGGTGCTCGGCGCTCGGCGAGAGCGACTCCTTCGAGTCCCCGTAGAGACTGACGACGGGAGCGCTCCACGGCAGGCCTGCGGGTGATGCGCTCGAAACGGCTTCCTCCGCTTGAGCCGTGCTGTCGAGGCCGTGCTCGGGGGAGAAGATCAGCGTGGGAGTGGCACCCAGCTCTTCCAGGACGCCAAGGCCAGGACGGCCGCGCCGATCCACTGCCGCCGAGTGCGTCAGGATGCCTAGACGCGAGCTACGGAGCCGGCGTCGAAGGTTCGAGAACTGCCCGCTGAAAAGTTGATCGATGCCGCACAACATGACGAATTCATTACCAGAATTAACGCGCTCCCGGGAGAAATCCGGCACTGCGCACTGCGCAATTTGTTCTGGACTTGCGACCTAAAAAGCTGCAGTTTTTGCGGTGTGCGGCGCGTTCTAGTGGTCGACGACGAAGAGAATCTGCGGGTCGTGCTGCGGACGCTGCTGCGCCGCCACGGCTACGAGGTGGAGACGGCCGCGAACGGAGACGAAGCGCTGGCCCTGGTGTCATCGTTCGGCCCGGACTGCATCCTGACGGACGTGCGGATGCCGCGCATGGGCGGTTTGGATTTGCTCGCCACCTTGAAGGCCAAGGGCAACGACGCGACGGTGATCGTCATGAGTGCCTACGGCAACATGGATCTGGCCATCGAAGCCATGAAGGCGGGCGCTTACGACTACGTCCAGAAGCCATTCAAGCCCGACGAGGTCGTGCTCGCGTTGCGTAAGGCGGAAGAGCGCGAGCTGCTCCGACGTGAAAACCGCGCCTTGCGCGAGGAGATCCGGAAGGAGCACCGCTTCGAGGACATCCTGGCCAAGAGCCAGAAGATGCAGGAGATCTTCCGCACCATCAGCAAGATCGCCGAGTACAAGACCACGGTGCTGGTGAGCGGCGAAAGCGGCGCGGGCAAGGAGCTCGTGGCGCGCGCTATCCATCGCCGCAGCAGCCGGCGTGGCGGGCCGTTCGTGGCGGTCAACTGCGGCGCGATCCCGGAGAACCTCCTGGAGAGCGAGCTGTTCGGTCACAAGAAGGGCGCTTTCACGGACGCGATTCAGGACCGGCGCGGCCTCTTCGAAGAAGCAGACACCGGCTCGCTGTTCCTGGACGAAATCGGCGAGCTGCCGCTCGCTTTGCAAGTGAAGCTCTTGCGCGTGCTGGAAGACGAAAAAATCCGGCGTCTGGGCGAAACGCGCGACTTGCAGGTGGACGTTCGGATCATCGCCGCCACGCAGCGGGATCTGCTCGCCGAGACCAAAGCCGGACGCTTTCGGGAGGATCTCTTCTACCGCCTCAACGT
>DATHEN010001110.1:0-3612 GCA_035318565.1 Polyangiaceae bacterium | reverse complement strand
GCGCGCCGCTCGTGTTGAGCGTGGCGCCGATCAGCTTGTCGCCTGGTCCCTTGCTGGCGGGTAGCGGCTCGCCGGTCAGCATGGACTCGTCGACCGCGCTCTGGCCCTCGACCACGATCCCGTCGACGGGGACTTTCTCGCCCGGCCGAACGCGCAACGAATCGCCGACGTGGACATGGGCGAGGGGCACGTCTTCTTCGCTCCCATCGGCGTTGATCCGGCGCGCGGTCTTCGGCGTTAGACCGAGCAGCGACTTGATGGCAGCGGAGGTCCGCGAGCGCGCCTTGAGCTCGAGCAGTTGGCCCAGCAAGGTCAGCGAGATGATGACCACCGCGGCCTCGAAGTAGACCGCCACTCGCCCCATCGAGACGAACGACTCGGGAAACACGCCGGGCGCCACCGTCGCGACGACGCTGTACACGAACGCCGACCCGGTTCCCAAGGCGATCAGCGTCCACATGTCTGGAAGTCCGCGAGCTCGGGGTTGTCGTCCTCTTCGAGGCTCGGCATCACGGGCTCGAGCGCCATCCCGCACTTCGGGCAGTTGCCGGAATGGTCCTGCCGGATCTCCGGATGCATCGGGCAGGTGTAGACGCTAGCCGGGGCAAGCTCGGCGGGCGAGGAGACAGCGGCCGCATCGGACTTCAGATACTGGCGAGGCTCGGCCGCGAACTTCGCCCGACACCTCTCGCTACAAAAGTAGTAAGCCCGCCCTTCGTGCTCGTGGTGATGCGGCGACTCTGCCGTGACGGTCATTCCGCATACGGGATCCTTCCACGCTGTCGCGGTGCCGGTCCGTGCTCTTCTCGTGCGCTCATTGCGACGGGACCGTACCACGCGACGAGCTCAGCGAGACTTTCGGCCCAAGCGCAGAGAGCGAGGACCGAAGCCTACGCGCGATCTCACGACCGCAGTGCGCGCCGGGTACGAACGAACCGAGTGCGCATGCTGGGACGGCTCGCTCGAGCTGTGAGACTGCTCGGCCGAACGCTCACTGCACGACGAGCTGGCCGTTCATGAGCGCGGCATGGCCAGGAAACGTGCAGACGAACGGATAGGTGCCTGGCGCGGGGGCGTCGAACTCGATCGTGTCGGATTCGCCAGGACCGAGCAGCTTGGTGTGGGCAATGACCTGATCGGCCGCATCGGTTGGCATGTATTCCGTTGCCTTGGCCGCGATCGCCTTCATCGCGAACGCCATCGGATCCATTCCAGACTTGAGCACCTCGAGGTTGTGGCCCATCGCTTCCTTAGGAAGGGTGCCCGCGTTCTTGAGCTCGATCTTGATCTTCTGTCCCGCTTTGACCTCGATCCGTCCGGCGCTGAAACGCATCTGGTCGCTGCCGGTCATGTGGACGATGCCGGCTTCATCGGGCGTAACCGTCGCAACCACGGGCGCTGCCGGCGCCGGTGCTGCAGGCTGCGCGCTCGGTGCAGCCGGTTCAGCTGGAGGCTGGGGCGGTGCGGCAGACGGCGGTTCGCCCGGTGCATCGCTCTTGCCGCCGCCGCATCCGAGCGAGCTTGCGCACGCGAGCGCACAGCAAAACCCGATCTCTCGCATGGCAGCTCTCATCGGCTCCTCCGGCTCGTGATGGAGAGCCACTCTCGCGACCGCACCCGAACATGGCAAGCTGCGAGCATTGGCTCTTCGCGGGCTTGCGGGTCAGCATGCTCGCAGAGGAGCGCATGGCCAAAACAAGATCCGGATCTGCGTCCACCGGGAACATGGCGCTGCTCGATCAGGGGCCGGCGGCCACAGGCAACGGCGTCGCGCTGTGGGCCATCGGCTTTCGGCCGTTTTTCCTGCTCGCAGCGCTGAGCGCGGTCTTACTCGTACCGTTCTGGCTCTCGGTGTTGCTGCTCGACTTGACCTGGCCGAGCCCGCTGCCGGCTCCGTTCTGGCACGCGCACGAAATGCTGTTTGGCTACACCAGCGCGGTGATCGCCGGCTTCCTGCTGACCGCGACGCAGAATTGGACCGGCCAGGTGACCGCGCGTGGCGGACTACTGGTCGGACTCGCAGCGCTGTGGCTCGCAGCGCGCTTGCTCTGCGCGCTGGGCGGCTCGCTGCCGCCGGTGTTCACGGCAGCGGTCGACCTGGCGTTCCTGCTGGCTGTGGCGCTGTGCGTGGCGCGCCCGATCGCTCGCACGCGCAACGTTCGTAACGCGGCGATGCCCGTCCTGCTCCTCGCACTCGCGAGCGCCAATGCGCTGTGGTGGTTCGGCGTCATCGAGCTCGACGCACTGTCGATCCTGCGCGGGCAACGTATCGCGCTCGACGTGATCGCGCTGCTGATCATGGTCATCGGTGGGCGCATCATTCCCGGGTTCACGGCCAACGCCGTACCGGGCTTGACCACGCGTTCCCGGAGTGCGCTCGACGTCATCGGCGTGCTGTCGATGGCCGCGCTGCTTGCCGTCGACACCGCGGCACCGCGGGCCGACGCGGCCGCGTATTGCGCCGCGCTCGCGGCCGCGTTCAACGGCGTGCGGCTGTGGGGCTGGGGCGGGTCACGCGCGCTCGGGCGCCCGATCCTGGCCGTCCTGCACGTGGGCTTCGCTTGCACGTGCGCCGCGCTCGGACTGCGGGCCTACGCGCTGCTGACCTCCGCGATGCTGGAGAGCACCGCCACGCATCTGCTGACGGTCGGCGGAATTGGCTTGATGACGTTCGGAATGATGGCGCGCGTCGCGCTCGGTCACACCGGACGTCCACTCGTCCTGCCGTGGTCGATCGTGGTGGCCATCGTCGCGATCGGCGCGAGCGCGCTGGTTCGAGTGCTCGGTCCGCTGCTCCAGCCCGGTCACTATCCGGGCGTGCTGCTCGTGTCGGGCAGCCTGTGGACGCTCGCGTTCGCGCTCTTCTTGGCACACTACACGCCGATCCTGATCGCAGCGCGCGCCGACGGAAAGCCCGGCTGACGACACGCTGCTTCGGCTTTCAATTTTACGGCGCGCTCCGCGTGCTGGCGATCTGGCTCGTTCGCTCGAACGTGTTTAGCACCTGACTATGGATACGAAGCCTCACCTACCTCGAACTGCAGCTCGGGCTCGCAGCAGCTTCGCGATGTTTTCGTGCGTGCGCGGACCGTCGAAGTGTCGCGCGGTTGGCACTTCGGGCACTGCTCTGACGCGAGCAAGGAGCGCGTCGGCCTCGGCGCCAGCGAGCCGCTCGCAGATTTCGTAGAGCCCGCCGGCATCCTCCTCGAGCGGGTTGTGCTCGGCGAGGACCATGCCGATCGTCGCGACGGTCTGGTGCGTCGGCGTGGGGACCAGGAGCGCCGCGAGCGCGGCGTGGTCCGCGCGGAGCTGCTCTGCGATGACCAGAGGCTCACCGCCGCGAAGGCGCCGCGCCTCGGGAATGAGCACCTTTTCCTCCATGGCGATGTGGCGGAGGAGGCCCGCGCGGAATTCGTCGTAGGCGGCGCGATCGATGGCCGCGGCATCCGCTCCCGAGCGCACCAGCAGCGCGTCCAGCCTCGCGTGATCGTGGGCCAGGAACGCGTGGAGCGCTCCTGGCGAAGCCAACTCTTTCTCCGTAGCTTCTATCCGTCCGCCTTCGCTCTCCCACCTCGCGAGCGCCCGGACATAGACGTTGTCACTCATGACGAT
>DATHEN010001109.1:0-2155 GCA_035318565.1 Polyangiaceae bacterium | reverse complement strand
GGTACGGGTCCTTCTGCCGGCACGAGCGCTACGACTTGTACGCCGGGTGCCTGGCATATGGCGCGCATGCTGCAGGCCGCCGATGCTCTGCCCATGAATTTGGGATTTTTGGGCAAAGGCAACGCCAGCTTGCCGGAGGGCCTCGAGGAACAGGTGATAGCCGGCGCTATCGGCCTGAAGCTGCATGAAGATTGGGGCACCACCCCCGCCGCGATCGACAACTGTTTGAACGTGGCCGAGCGACACGACGTGCAGGTGGCCATCCACACCGACACCCTGAACGAATCGGGCTTTTTGGAGGACACGCTGGCCGCATTCAAGGGGCGCGCCATCCACTCGTTTCACACCGAGGGTGCGGGAGGAGGGCACGCGCCGGACATCATCAAGGCGTGCGGCGTGCCGAACGTGCTGCCGTCTTCCACGAACCCGACGCGCCCGTACACGGTGAACACCGTCGACGAGCATCTCGACATGCTCATGGTCTGCCACCACCTCGATCCCGACATACCCGAAGACGTGGCGTTCGCGGAATCGCGCATTCGCCGCGAGACCATCGCCGCGGAAGACATTTTGCACGATCTCGGCGCCATCAGCATGATGTCGTCCGACTCGCAGGCAATGGGACGCGTCGGTGAAGTGGTGATCCGCACCTGGCAAACCGCGCACAAGATGAAGGTACAGCGCGGCGCGCTGGCGGAGGATGCCAGCACGCACGACAACTTCCGGATCAAACGTTACCTGGCGAAATACACGATCAACCCCGCCATCACGCACGGTATCAGCCGCGAAGTCGGCTCGATCGAACCCGGCAAGCTGGCGGATATCGTGCTCTGGAAGCCGGCCTTTTTTGGGGTAAAACCCGCGCTCATCGTCAAGGGCGGCATGATCGTCGCCGCGCCCATGGGCGATCCGAATGCGTCGATCCCCACGCCGCAGCCCGTGCACTATCGGCCGATGTTCGGTGCGTTGGGCGGCGCACTGACGGCCACGAGCGTCACCTTCGTATCACAGGCCGCTCTCGAGGCGGGGGTTGCGCAGCGATTGAAACTCGCTAAACCTGCTTACGCCGTGCGTGGGACGCGGCGCTTGAGCAAGGCCGACCTGATTCACAATCATTACCTGCCAAAGCTCGAGGTCGATCCGCAGACGTACGAAGTGCGCGCCGATGGGCAGCTCTTGACGTGCGAAGCGGCAAAGACGTTGCCTCTGGCCCAGCGTTACTTTCTATTCTGAACGTGGAGGAATATCCGTGCTGACGTTCGCGCGACGCGTACCAGCCGAAGGGGACACCGGCACCGCACCAGCGAGCTCCCCCGCCGCGCTGCTGACGCTGGCCTACGATGCTCGTCAAAAGAGCCGCTTCCGCGCCCGCCTCGATGACGGCCGCGAAGCCGCCGTGCTGCTGCCGCGTGGAACGGTGCTGCGCGACGGTGACGTGCTAGTGGCCGAAGACGGCACGCTGGCGCGCATACGCGCACAGCCCGAGCTCGTGTCCGTGGCGCGCGCGCCGGACGGCATCGGCGCTTTGCGCGCGGCGTATCATCTCGGCAACCGGCACGTGGCGTTGCAGATCACGGAGCAGCAGCTCGTCTACCGGCACGATCACGTGCTCGACGCCATGCTGCGTCAGCTCGGTCTCTTGGTGACGGAAGAGAGGCTGCCGTTCGAGCCGGAAGCAGGGGCTTATGGGCACTCGCATGAGCGGGGGAAGGGTAGTGCTGGAGGGCAGCTCGTGCACGAACACGAGCACGAGCACGAGCGCGCTGATCAGGAGAACATTCCCACGCGTGTGGAGCTCGCGAAACCGCTGCGAGCGCGATGACTTCTTCGACCTCAGACGCTGCGTTGTTGCGCTTGATACAGTTGACGAGCCCGGGGCTTCCGGTGGGCGCGTTCGCGTACTCGCAGGGGCTCGAGTACGCGGTGCACGCCGGCTGGGTGCGCGACGCAGCCGGCACTGCCGGGTGGCTGGGGGGGCTGCTCGAGCATGGTTTGGCGCGCCTCGACGTACCTTTGCTGGCTCTGAGTCACCGCGCCTGGCTCACGGGCGATGGGGATCGTGTTCGTTACTACGCGCGCTGGCTCCACGCCGCGCGCGAGACGCACGAGCTGCAGCAGGAGGAGCTGCACATTGGCCGCTCACTGGCGCGTTGCT
>DATHEN010001108.1:0-5634 GCA_035318565.1 Polyangiaceae bacterium | reverse complement strand
CGCCGGTGATCGGCGGCACCGGCGGCACCGGTGGCGTCATCCTGGGCGACTCGGGCCGCGCGGACGCCTGCGTTCAAACGAACGGCGGCGAGGAGATCTGCGACAACAAGGACAACGACTGCAACGGGCAGATCGACGACGGCATCGACTACACGAACGTGCGGACCTGCGGCACTTGTGCCAACGACTGCATCAACGCCGAGAACGCAGAGCGCGGCCAGAACCACCGTTGCACGCCGCTGACCGTGCTGGATGGCACGCAGGCCGGAACCTGTGATTTCGACTGCTTGCCCGGGTTCTACGACTTCATCCCCGGCAACCCGCGCTGCGAAACTGCGTGCACCAAGACACCTGCCGACGCCACGACCGATCTGGGCGGCACGATGTGCGGCAAAGACGACGACTGCGACGGCACGGTCGACGAAGACGTCAATACCTGCAACGACGTGAACAACTGCGGCGTCTGCGGGCTGAACTGCGTGGTGCCCCATGCGACGCCGGTGTGCACCACCACACGCACGGGTACCGAAGCGTGCACTGCGGACAACACCAAGTGCGCCGTGGCAACCTGTGAGGCGGGCTGGCACGACATCGACAAGGCCCCGGCCAACGGCTGTGAGTACAACTGCACGCCGAGTGGCGCCGAGCGCTGCGACGGTCGCGACAACGACTGCGACGGCAATATCGACAACACCGATCCGGATATCGCCACCGGCGACCCCAACGTGGGTGACACGTGCAACGCCCCGCTCGGCACGACGCCGAGGGGCGAGTGCGCCACCGCCGCGCACGCGGGCGTGTACAAGTGCATTGCCGCACAGATCGAATGTTGCGACCGCGACTCCGGTAACACGGGCGCCGGCCTCCGCAACGGCACCTGTGAAGCGGATACCGGCCCGCAAGTCATCCGCAATCCGAACGCCGAGCTAGAGCGCTGCAACAACAAGGACGACAACTGCAACGGCCAGACCGACGAAAACCCGGTGGATGACGGAGGCGTATGCAACAGCTCGGTCGGCAGCTGCCGGTCCGGCAATCAGGTCTGCGAGAGCGGCGCGCTCGTATGCCGTGGCTTCACCGGCCCCCAAACCGAGCTCTGCAACGGCCAGGACGACAACTGCGACGGCGTCATCGACGGCACCCTCGTCGGCGCGGCCGTCGTGTGCACCACGGATGCCCAGTGCCCGAGCGGGCGCGTGTGCTTGCCGCGCGGTGGCGCGAGCGATCGCGTCTGTGTTCAACCGCCGAGCGACGTTGCCGTGGACTGCGACGTGCCTCCGGCAGCTCCCGCCGGCGCCACCTCACCCTGCCGCAAAGGGACGCTCGCCTGTGTAGGCGGCGTAAAATCCTGCATCGGCTCCGTTCGGCCTTCGTCCAGCGTGGACACGTGTGGGGCGGACGCCAACTGCGACGGCCTGCTCACGAATCAGCCGGATTTCGTGAATGACGCGCGCAACTGCGGCAGCTGCGGCAACGACTGCAACGCACTCGCTGGCCACGCGAACTTCACGTGTTCGAACAGGACCTGCCAACCCACGGGCTGCGAACCGGGGTACATCAACTGCGACGGCAGCCCCGCCACCTGTGAGCGCAGCTGCACGTTCACCTCCGCCACCGAGCAGTGCGACGGTATCGACAACGACTGCGATTGCCAGATCGACGAAGGCGTGGTCGCCCCCGACCCGACGCAGGTGTGCGACGTGTCGCCCGCGGCCAGCGATCCGGCGTGCACCGGCGTGGCGGTCGCGTGCAGCCAGGGCACCTGGCGCTGCACGTTCCCGACTGGGTATTGCTCCGGCACCGCGCCCGACTACTGCACCGGCCATGCGGACGTGTGCGACAGCCTGGACAATAACTGCAACGGCAACACCGACGAAAACTTCAAGCCGCCAGTGTTGACCCAGCGGTACATCAACCAACCCTGCTTCAGCGACGACGGCCTGCCGCTCAAACACGGCAAATGCCAGGCGCCCGGCTTTTACCAGTGCAGCAGCACGACGGCCACGGCCTGCAATGCCGTCAAGGACAACAGCAAGGTCGAGCCGGAAGCCTGCGACGCTCTCGACAACGATTGCGACGGATCCATCGACGAACCGTTCAGCGCAAAGGGCACCAACACGACTCACTTCGTCCGGCCTGCAGTGACCCGCGTGGGCAGCAGCTGGATGTTCCAGTACGAAGCCAGCCGCGCCGGAGCCACCGGGGCCGATCCCGGTTCGGGCAACGGCTATCAAACCAGTGCGCCCGCGCAAACACCGCTGCAACGCACTCAGGCCTGCTCGGTGTCCGGCGCACTGCCCTGGTTCAACGTGACCCCGGACGAAGCGCAACAAACCTGCGTCGCGCGCGGCGGTAGCTTGTGCACAACGCCGACGTGGACCACGGCCTGCCGCGCAACGAACAACTGCACCTACGGCTATTCGCCGCGTAGCAGCAACTGCAGCCAGCCCTTCACCGCCGGAACCCGCACCTGTAACCTCGGGCTCTTCGACTTCGACCTGAACAGCGCCAACGGCATTCAGAACGCGCTGCTGCCCACGGCCGACACGTCTCTGACGAATTGCTGGGCCGACTGGAGCGGCACCACGGGTAACACTGGGACATCCGCGGCGTTCGACAACATTCGCGACATCGAAGGCAACCTGCGCGAGATCACGCGCAACGGCAGCGTGTACTCACTGATGGGCGGCTCGTACGCATCGCAGTCCGAGGACGGCGCGACGTGCAGCTTCGACTTCTACACGGTGGACGCGAACTTCAAGTTGTTCGACACCGGCTTCCGTTGCTGCTTCAGCTCGGATCCGCGCTTGTAAGAACCGGCCTCAGCGTGCAGCCGGCCGCGTGGGGGGACGCAGTCGGTTGCACGGTCTCGCCCGGAGCCGAGCGACTCCGCTCGCTCGGAGCTAAATCGACGCTACGAGGCGCTCCAAGCCCTCGATGCGCTGCACCATGAAGCGCTCCGCGGGGCCGAGCTCGCTGACTCGCCCGCGAAGGATCTGAATGTACTGCCGCAGGGCGGCCAGGTTCACGTCCGGAACCTGGCGCACCAGCGTGTACAGCGTCTCCACTACCGAAGCGGGCGCAGGCATCTTGAGTACCGTGTAGAGGTCGAACACGTAGTTCACCCATTCGGCCTTGCGCAGGGCCTGAGCCAGGCGAAGGGCGAGCGCAGCCACGCGTTCGGCGCGCTCCGGGGAGAACGGGATGCCCTGGCGCGCAGCCTGAAGGGCATTCTTCATGTGGGAGCGCATCATGCGCTCGGCATCCGCGGGCCGGCCCATGGATAGCGTCTTTTCCGCCACAGTAGCCAAGAGCTCGATGGGATCCGCGCGCCGCGTGGACAGTCCCGAATCCGGCTCCGGGTCCGGCTCCGGCTCGGCTTCCGGCACGAGCGGCGATGACGGCGACGCCCCTTCGATCTGCTGTTGGTGCTGTAAGCGTTGTGTGGTGGAAAGCTCGCGGCGCGTGACGCGATTGTGGCGGTCCCGATCACCCACGAACTCCACCAACTCGAGCTCCTGCCCACCGATCAGAATGCGGTCTCCCGGGACGATCGGGCTCTCCGTGGTACGGCGGCCGTTGAGGTACACGCCGTTCTGACTGTTCAAATCGCGCAGCACCATGCCGCTCTCGTCCAGCGTCAAGCTGGCGTGGCTGCGCGATACACGTGGATCATTGATGACCACATGGGCGGCCGGACTGCGCCCAATGAAAAACGTGCCGATACCGAGTGGAATGTCACCCAGCTGCCAACGAATCCAGTACGACATCGAGCGAAGGAGCGGAGACGCGCTTTCCAAGTCATAGCGCGAACTTCGACGGCGCGCCAAAACAATGCACGCGGCTCGAAATCGCGTCCTGACGTGAGACTCAGTGCACGCGTTGTCCCGGCTTTGCACCTTGATCGGGACTGAGAACGAAGATGTCAGGCCCACCGGGTCCCGCGGCAATGACCATACCTTCGCTCACGCCGAACTTCATCTTGCGAGGTGCGAGATTTGCCGCCATGACCACCAACCTGCCTACCAGCGTGGCCGGATCGTACGCGCTCTTGATGCCGGCAAACACGGTGCGTTCGTTTCCCTCGCCCAGGCTCAGCCGTAGCTTCAACAGCTTGGCCGCGTCGGGCACGGCTTCGGCTGATACGACGCGGGCGACTCGCAGATCGATCTTCGCGAAGTCCTCGATGCTACACGTTGCGGCGATCGGCTCCATGCCCGAACCCTTCGCGGTAGGAGCTTGCGCCTGCGGCGTGGCAGCCGGGGCCTCGGCCGCCTGCGTATCGCGACTCGCGGCAACCATTGCCTCCACCTTTTTCGGGTCGACACGCGCGAGCATGGCCTTGAAATCCCCTACCGGCGTGCCCGCGAGCGGCGTCTTTGCATCACTCCAGTGACGAATCGGAGCGTTCAGGAGCGCGGCCGTGCGTTCCGCCAGTTCCGGTAGCACGGGCGTCAGATACACGACCAGCTGCCGATACAGGTTCACGGCGACCGAACAGACGTCGATCATGCGCTGTGTTTCGCCGCGTTTCTTCAAGTCCCAGGGCGCCGTGTCGGCCACATAACGATTCGCCCGATCCGCGAGGCCCATCACCAGGCGCATCGCCTTGTTGTAGTCGCACGTCTCGTACGCGCGCGCGATCTCCTCGCCGGCATCGGCTGCAGTTTGAAACAAACCGCCGTCGTCCGGGTACTTGGCGCTGAGACCGGATTCGCGAACGAAACGCGCGGTGCGGCTGACCAGATTGACGAGGTTGCCGACCAGATCGGCGTTCACCTTCGCTACGAACTCTTCCAGGTTCATATCCAGGTCGTCTGCCTTCGGTCCGAGTTTGCTCGCGTAGTAGTAGCGCAGGTACTCCGGATCGAGGTGCTCGAGGTACGTGCTGGCCATCACGAACGTGCCGCGGCGCTTCGACATCTTCTCGCCGTTGACGGTGAGAAAGCCGTGTATCTGCACGCGGCGCGGCAAATTGTAGCCGGCGACCTTGAGCATCGCGGGCCAGAACAGCGTATGGAAGTACGTGATGTCCTTGCCGATGAAATGGTGAACGTCGGTATCCGCGGAGCGCCACCAGTCTTCGAACCGTTCTCCGGTCTTTTCGCACCACGCTTGGGTGCTGGCCATGTAACCGATCGGAGCATCGAACCAGACGAACCAGAACTGCCCCGGGGCGTCCGGGATTGCGAAGCCGAAGTACGGCGCCGGGCGTGACACGTCCCAGTCGCGGAGCGGCTTGCTCAAGAATTGATTCTTGAGGTAGCGAGCCACCTCGGGTTCGAGCGCGTCGCTCTGGGTCCATTCCTCCAAAAATGCGTGGAGCGCCTCGATCTGCACGAACAGGTGATTGGCGCTGCGCGTTTCCGGAGTGGCGCCGCTGAGCGTGCTCTTTGGATCGATCAGCTCGGCGGCGCTGTAGGTGGCGCCGCACTTTTCGCAGCTATCGCCGTACTGCTCGGGGCTCTGGCAGTTCGGGCACGTGCCCTTCACGAAGCGATCCGCCAGGAACACGCCCTGCACCGGATCGAAGAGCTGCGTCACCTCGCGCTCACTGATCAGGCCGTCGCGGCGCAAGGCCGCCCAGAACTCGCCGCACAGGGCCCGGTTCTGTTCCGAATGCGTGCTGCCATA
>DATHEN010001107.1:0-2741 GCA_035318565.1 Polyangiaceae bacterium | reverse complement strand
CTACGCCGGCTGCCAGCCCGATGGTGTAGCCCTCGGAGCGAATCGTGATACCGCGCGGGCCCACCAAGGCCTTGTCTTCATATTTGCCCGGCGGAGTGGCGAAGGTATCGCTCAGTATCACCACGCCGCCCGTCACGCCCGCCCAGACCTCCCAGCTTTCACCCACCCACGGGTAGTAGCGCGCGATCCCCTCGATCGTGAGGTACCCGCGGCTGTGGTCGCGCTCGATCGGGTCCTCGCCCTCCACGGGATCGGGGATCGAGCGCGGCGCATCGGTGGTCGGCACGAGGCCGAGCGTGAGTCCCGCGCCGAACGCGAAGCGAAGGTTCGCGCGATAGAGCTGCCAGGCTTCCAGCTCCAGGCTCGTATCGCCCTGCTGGCAGCTGGCTTGGGTCGGGCCACCGCACACCTCGGCTCCGGGTAAGGTGAGCCAGCCCACTCCGAACTCCGCCATACCGACGGGCCGGGTCAGCGAGCCTGCCAGCCCGCCAGGGTGCGCTCGACCTTCATCGATTTGTGCCCGTGCCTCGGGCGCGGCGAGTAGCAGCGCGCCAGCCACCCATAATCGGCGCCGCATCACAGCCACCGGCCTGCTGCCGTCGAGCTGGGAGGTTCCTTCGCCGGCGGCTCGGATGGGGGCGCAGGTGTTGGACTGCTGCTCGGCTTCGCCTTCGGCTTGGCTCGATTGGGCTGTCTGATTCGCGAGGCCGCGCGTGGCTCGAGAGCCGCCTGGGTGCCCGCGTCGGGCACTGGAGCCGCCGTGGAGCGGTTTGGCGCTGGCGCCGCCAGTGCGCTGTGTTGCTCGCGCGCGGCGGTGCTACTCGGGTCGAGCTCCAGAGCGAGCTCGGTCAGTCGCAGGGCCAGGGAGCGATCGTCGTCCTGATTGCGCCGCGCCTCTACGAGAACCTCCCGCGCTGCGTCGCGCCTCACGGCCAGGATACCCTGAGCAGCGGGCCACTGGCGCAGAGCCGTGTCGGTGATGTCTTTGACGCTCTCGCCTGGAGGCGCCGTGAACGCTCGGGCCGCGAGGGCCAGACGCGCTCTTTGGACGTAGCTCTCCACATCGGCTTCGGGGTGCGCGAAAGCGCCGAGTCTTTCTGCCACGAGTAGCGTGAGCCCGACGCCGACTACGAAGCAGCTCGCTATCAAGAGCGCGCGCCAGACAGCGGGCGGTTCGCTCCGCGGTGGTGTCCACTCCGGGACGGGTGAGCTCGGACGAGAGGGAAGCGAAGCCCGCAACGCCGAAGATTCCGCCGGTAGGTCGCGAGAGCGCGCGTCCGGAGCCGGTTCGTCGGACAGGGTTGCGTCGATGGGCGCGGGCGTGGGCGCGCTGTGCCGAGGTTCGCTATCCAGCTGGGTACGTGCAGTGTTGCTGGGGCGCGGCTCCAGAATCTGCGTACTGAGCGTGGCGGGTGCCGGCGGGTCGGCGCCGCGCGCAGAGGCTGCCGCGGAAGCGCCGTTCGAGCCAGCGGGGGTCACGACCTGCGTATTGAGCTTGGCTGCCGTGTCCGGAGAGAGATTGAGCGCCTTGGTGCGCTCCATGCTCGCGAGCTGCAGGGCCCCTGCTGCTCCAAACAGAGTCGAACGCACGACCAAGTCGTCCGGATGCAGACCGCTGCTGCGCGCGGCTTCGAGCACCGCTCGGCCGAACTCGCGTGCGTCGCGGCAGCGATCCGCTGGGTCTTTGGCAAGGTTGGCCGTGATCACGCGTGCCAGCGGTTCGGGCACGTAGCTCGAGCGCGGGTGTGAGCGCACGTCGGGTGGGGGTTCGCTGGTGTGCTTGAGCAAGATGGCGACAGGGCTTTCGGCATCGAACGGCGTCTCGCCCGACAAACACTGGAAGAGCAACGTGGCCAGCGAGTACACGTCGCCCGCCGCCCGCACCGGGTTGCCCCGCGCGCCCTCCGGCGAAATGTAGCGCGCCGTGCCAAAAATCACACCCGCCTGTGTGGCGATCGAGTTGTCGCTCCAATCGATGCGCGCCACGCCGAAATCGAGCACCTTCACGTAGTCGGTGTCGTCGCCACGCCGTACCAGCATGACGTTCTCGGGTTTGAGGTCGCGGTGCACGATGCCCTGGGCGTGAGCTTCTCCCACGGCGTCCGCCACTTGAAGAATCACGTGCAGCGCGCGCGGTAGCGGCATGGCCCCTCCGGCCGCCGCAAGCGCGGAGCGCAGCGAGATGCCGTCCAGAAATTCCATCACCAGATAGGCTTCACCGCCCACGTCGGCGCCCTGGGCTGCGAGCTCGCCGGTCATGAGAACCTGCACCACGTTCGGATGTGCGAGCCGGCTCGCCACCTTGGCCTCGCGGTGGAATCGCGCGATCACCGTGGGGTTTCGCAATAGATCGCGGTGCAGGATCTTGATCGCCACGTCGCGTTCGATACCGGCCTGGTGCGTCCGATATACCCGGCCCATCGCGCCGATGCCGATCAGCTGTTTGACGTGGAATTGCCCCGCAATGTGCAGGTCCAGGTACGGATCGTCACTGACTTCCGTCTTGCGGGCGCCGAGCGGCGTGCCGTCCTTCGGGCAAAAAACTACGTCCGCGGAGTAGCTGATTCCGCAACGTGAGCACACCCGTTCCGGCTCGGTCATCTCCCGAACAAACGCTAGCACGCGAGCCCCGCTCGGCGCCCATTCTCCCCGCGAAGACCCTTTCCAGAGGGCCGCGTTCCGCCCGCGCTACCCGGCGCTCGGGCGCCAGCGGGAAGCCCGGTTCGGCCGCGCCCATGGCT
>DATHEN010001106.1:0-2690 GCA_035318565.1 Polyangiaceae bacterium | reverse complement strand
TGCGTCGCCACGATCACGCCCTTCGGCGTGGTCGCCGGCGCGCCCTGCTCGTACTTGCTGATCGTCTGCAGCTGCGTCCACACCTCGGGCGGCAGCGGTTTGAGCGGACCGGTGCGGAGCTGCGCGAGGTTCTGCGGCGTCAGGTCGTACGAGGAGTCGACGCCGTTGAACGCACGTACCTGGATGCGAATCGACAGGCAGTTGCTCGTCCCGAGCGTGCGCATCAGCTGCTTGAGCACGGGCGAGTTGCCGGGCTCGATCTGCACGTCGCTGAGCGTGGACTGATAGACGCCCGCGCCGGCCGCCGAGCCGTACTTCTGACCGTCCGCGGCAGGCCAGATGTTGTTGAACGCGATCGGCTCGAAGTTGCCCGTCAGCTTGCCGCCGATCCCGCCCATCCCGACCTGCAAGGTCATCCCCCACCACTCGCTGACGTTCTGCTGCTGCGGGTCGAGATCGACGATCTTGGGCGGGGACGAGGAGAACGCAGCGAACACGTCCTGACCCACGAACGATGGGTCGGTCGCGCCGTACGCGAGCTGCGCGCTCGAGACCGCGCACTGGTTGAGGTTGAACACACCGTTGCCGTACGCGTTCCACCACGAGTCCAGGCTCCACGGCTCGACCCCGGGTGCGATCGCTTCCTGGTAGTTGAGCGGAGCGTTGTTGACCGTGCTGGGCGCGGCCTGGAAGCCGCCGGTGAAGTTGATGCGGGGAAAATCGAGGTAGCTCATGGTTCGCTTCTTTCAGTTCGCGACGCAGGTCTGGGGCAGCTGGCCGGTCGTGCAGCCGCCGCTGGTCGGGACGAGGTCACCGAAGATGTGACTGAGCCCGACGGGCGGAAGATTGCTGACACCTTCGCTCGACACCATGTCGTGGCAGGTGAAGCAATTGGCCGGGTTGGTGATTCCCGCCTGGCCGTTCTGCACGAACGTCTCCATGGTGCTGTTGGCGGCGGAGAGAGACCCCGCCTGTGCCTGGGTGATGGGTGGAATAGCCCCACCACGAGTCCACAGATTTCCGACCAGCTGATAGTTGGCCCACACCTTGTCGTATGTGGGGCTCTGGGAGATCGCAGCGTTGGCGCCAGCGTTGATGGCCTGCATCGCCTGCGTGTTGGCGGTCATCGCCGTTTTCACCGCCGGCTGACAGATGCGCTGGTTGGGGTCGGTGCTGCAGTCGTTGCCGTTGGGATAGTTGCCGAGATTGGAGTCGCCCCAAGGATGCTCACGACAGACCATCGCGGCGCGCTTCGGCGCGAACACGTTGGTGCACTGCGGCTGCTTGCACTGGTCGTACTGCGCCTTGTCGAAGAAGGTCCAGCCGCCCGGCAGCGGTGAGCCCGCCGTGAGCGCCGTGCAGTCCGGCGCGTTGTTCTTGTGCTCGAAGGTTGCCCAGATGAACTCCGGGTGCTTGGCGGTCTTGCTGACGATGTGCATGCCGACCAGCCCGAGCGTCACCGTCTTGCACGACTTGGGGTTGGCATCGGGCTGGATCTGCCCTGTCACCGTGTAGAAGGTGCCCAGCTGCTTCTCCGCGTCGGTCAGTACCTTCCACGCGGTCTTCAGCTCGACCGAGCCGTTCGGGAAAGCGAGCTGCGCGTAGTTCTTGATCAGATCCACGCCCGCCTTCTTGTCCGCGAGTTGGGCCGCGCAGCCGTAGCGGTACAGCTCGCAGCTCGTGACCCAGTCGTAGGCGATCTGGTTGAGCGCGATTCCGTAGTAGACCTCGTTGCTCGTGCGATCGATCAGCGGTTGGTCGACGCCGGCTTGCTTGGTGATCGAGGAGTAGACTGGCAGCGGCTTGTCGGCCGCGGTCGCGGCTTTGTCGGGCTTGCAGGGAATCGGCGGCGCGGTGCCCCAGGGCGTCGGCTTGGCGGTCGCGCTCTTGACGAACAGCCCGTAGGTCGGCATCCACGACTCGAAGCGCGTGCCGGCATCGAGCCTCTGCGCGAGGAACGTAAACGACTGCCACATGAACTGGTGGAACGAGCAGTCGCTGTCGCCGACCTCGGTCGGCAGCGCGGTCGCTTGGAGCCAGCGCGGATCGAACGCGCACTGCGGCGGCGCAGGGGGCAGCCCGGCCGCAGGCGCCGGCGGTGGCGCGGTCTCGGTCTGCAGCGCCGGTCCCAGCGCTTCTTCGCGCGGAGGCTCGTTCTCTGCGACCGGTGTCGGCCCGCTCTGGCAGGCGCCCCAACTTGCCAGCGCCAGCAACGCGACGGCAGCGAGCACATGGCGGTTCGCACGCAGGACGTTCATCGCATCTCCTCGTGCGTCATGGGAGTCCCATTCCACACACGTGCTAGTGAAGGGAGGAGTCACCTCGCCGGCTCGACGTCGCACGCGCAAACCGCGCCGCGGATCCGGTGAGTCCCCTCTACGTTGTCGAGGCATTGTGGTCGCTCGCTTGCGGCATTGCGGTCAAGCGAAATCCACGAGCGACATTCACAAATGTCGGCAAGCGTGCGCGCGTGTTCGAAGCTAACCAAGCGCGGTTGCTACACCTCGGCTAACGCGAACTGATGGTGCACGCGCATACGAACACGCGCCGTTTTCAGCTAGATGCGCGCGCACTGCTGCAGCACGTGTTCGAGCAGCCCATTGCGGCTGACGCGAATCACGTACCCGCCGGGTCAACGACCGCCGCTTGGCGCTGTTTCCGGCGCAGCCGTCCGGTGCGTGCGCGCGATC
>DATHEN010001105.1:0-2401 GCA_035318565.1 Polyangiaceae bacterium | reverse complement strand
AGCGACGCACGCCGCGTTTGGGCGCGACGTACGCCAGGGCGAGAACGCAGGCGACCGCTGCCGCCCAGCCGAGCAGGATGCCGAGGCCGTCGCGCGCACCGATCGCACCAGTGCGGGCAAGGTACCAGGCGACCGCCGCGCCCGCGATGGTCAGCGGTGCCCCGATCGCAACTCTCGGCCGTCGAGCGGGGCGCGCCTCGGCTGGCCTCGCGGCCTGAGCACGGCCCAGTACTGCCCCGACTTCGGCGAACGCGTGGCGCGGTTCGAGCCGTTGAATGGCTTCGGTCGGACAAGCCTGCACGCAGGCAGGACCTGCGTAGTCGTTACACAGGTCGCATTTGACCGCGACTTCTTGGGGCCCGAGCGCCGCTTGCCCTGACGACAGCTCGGCGCGCGGAGCCATCCAGATACTGTCCCACGGACAGGCTTTCGCACACGCTCCGCAGCCCGTACAGAGCTCCTGCCGGATCAGCACGGCGCCCGAGGACCCGATGCCGATTGCGCCTGTCGGACACACGCCGAGACATTCGGGGCTGCGACAATGCTGGCACGCGTTCGGCAGCAGCAGGCGTGCGGTGCCCTGTGGCCGGTCGAGAGAGAGCAACTCGGTCAACACGAACTCTCCACGCCGCTCGAGCCGAGGCACCCCGTGCGTTTCGGCGCACGCCCACGTGCAGTGTCCGCAGCGCACGCACGATTCCGGCTCGATGACCAGCAACGAGCGCGCGAGCTCCAGCCGCTCGATGCCTTGAAAGGCGTGCTCGGTACCGGCGCTCGCGAGCTTCACGCGCGCCGCTAGCTGCCTCGTCCGGCGCTCCTCGCCGGCGCGCTCGAGCTCCGCGACTGCGTCCGGGCAGCGCACTCGGATGTCGCGCACGAGCGCCGCCGGAAGCCGCAGATATCCGCAGGTACCGAGCGCAACCGCCGAGAGCGCGTAGGACTGGCCAGCCAGCGCCTCTGCGAGGCCGTACGCGTCGCCGGGCGCGAGATAGGCCTGCACGGCCACGCGCCCGGCATCCTCGCTCTCGACCTGCACGAGACCGTCGAGCACGATCACGAGCGCGCTCGCGGGTTCGCCGGCCGTGCACAACTGCTGGCCGCGTTCGGCCTGCAGCACCTCGGCGGAATCGAGCACGCGTTCGAGCTCCGCTGCCGGAAGCCGGCGGGTAAAGGCGAGCCCGCTCAAGCGTTCGTTGGCGAGCGCCCGCAGTAAGATGCGGCGAGTGCGTTCTAGCGCCTGGCTGCCACCGCAACGGCTCACGGCGCGTTCGAACAATCGCACCGGTAGCTCGATGATACGCGCGGCTTCCTGCGCGCTCGCCGTTGCCCAGCGGCCGCCCCGGAGCAGCGCTTCTTCGCCCAGCGTTTGACCGCGACGCACGATGCGCGCCTGCGCGTTCTCGGCTTCCAGAATCAAGCTGCCGTCGTCCACGATGAAGAACGAGTCGGCCACTCCGCCGCGCACGAACAGCCGTTCGCCGCGGCTGAGCTCGCGCGTGCGTCCCGCGGCCTCGAGCTCACGCCGCCCGCGTTCGTCGAGCACGCTGAAGAGCGGCGCGGCCCAGACGGCTGCCGGCCACTTCGCGGAGCGCGGCCGCAGGCTTTGCGAGACCGCGCTCACGGCAGCACGCGCGTCTGTCGCGCCACTTCGGCGACATCCAGGCGCTCGAGCGCGGATGGGCCGATCAGAGGACCACTCGGACGGCGGCCCCGCAGCACCTGCAGGCGTTCGTAGTCGATGAACGCGCGCAGAAGAAAGGGCGGAAAGGCTCGAAACAAGAGCCGCGCCTCTACCTTGAAGGGCGCTTCACCCGCTCGGACGTCGAGCTCGTACGTGTACGTGCGCGGCGCTCGCGGCGGAAGCGACCGCGTATCGATGATGGCGTCCGGCGCCTTGAGAACCCCGCGCGAGGCATCGAGGCCGCCCACCGGAAAGTAGGTCTCGAAGAGCGCGTTCATACCGGACAAATTGCTTTGGCAAACGCCAGTGTCCGGGTCGTAATCGCCGTCGGCAAAACGATCGCCGCGCGCGCGATCCTGACCCGGCAGCGGCTGACAGCGTCCCCGTGTGTCGATTTCGCCGATGCACGTCACGCAGCGCAAAAAGCCATTCTGAAAATTGACGATGCCACGCCCGCGAAAATGCTCGCTGCGCGCGCCGCGGCTCGGAGCCGCGAAGTCTTCGAGCCAGCGTGGTGCGTCCGGGCCATCGGCGACGTCCGCCCCGAACATCCCGAGCGGACGCCCGTTGGCGTCGAACTGCGCGTCATCGACGTTCACGCGCAGAAAGCGCTTGTCGGCCAGATCGGCCGCGCCGTCTTCTACCCGTCCCACCTCGTAGACCAGCCGGCCCAGCCGGTCGGTAACCCGCAAGTGCACCCAGAGCTCGCGCTCCTGGCTG
>DATHEN010001104.1:0-3619 GCA_035318565.1 Polyangiaceae bacterium | reverse complement strand
TGGCGACCGCGCACAGCGGCGACAACGACGACGCTGCGCTGCTCCGCAACGCCGACGCCGCGATGTACCGAGCCAAGGCCGCCGGTCGCAACACGGTCACGTCCTGGAGCCCCGAGCAAACTAGGACTGGCCAAACGAGCTAGCTTCGCAGCGCGCACGCGCACGCGAGCAACTGCGTCTCCGCGCGTTCGTTCGTTCGAGCGCGTTGCCTAGTAGTCGATTTCACCGCGGCAGTGGCGAGCTTACCCACAGGCAGCGAGCTCGAGCCGAGCAAAAACGTCGAGCACTCGCCCTCGGCTCGGGGCTCGATTGTTGCATTCCAGCTGGATGAGCAGCAGCCAGCGCCGTGCTCGTTTCGCCACCATGTATGCAGGAGATACCTTTGACGCGTCGATGTCCCACCCCTCTGTTCGCATGTTTGCTTTGCTTTGCCTTCGTCGCTTGCGGGGGCAGCACCGATGACGATGGAGCGACCGGCAGCTGGAACGGTGAGAAAGCACACCTCTCCGTGCACGGCCTCTTGAACGGCGAAAAGATCGACGTGTCGATCGACGGTGACGACGCCGAGGACGGCACCACCATCTGGTGCGAGCGCGCCTATCTGGTTCCGAGCGTGGACGGCGCCGTCGACCTCACCCAGGCCGTTCAGGCCGAGACCACGATCGCCGGCTACGCAAAGGTCGGCAACGAAGAACGTTTCTTCGAGCTGGAGCTGATGGGGCACGGCCTGCAGGCGGACGAGCCGGGCACCGAGCGCACCATCGTTCCGCGCGTCGATGACATCGAGCCCAAGGCTGGCGAGATGTGGCTGGAGTGGGAGTGGACGACACTCGATGGCGAAGACCTGCTCGAGGCGGCCGCCGAGAAGGGTACCTTCGTGCTCGGTGAATTCACCGGAACGCCCGGTGCAGGCGGCGTGGTGATCCCCGAGGGCGACGGATACATCGGCGGTTACGCGGAAGCGCGCTGGTCGGTCGACGAGCACCTGAGCATCAGCTTCACCGTGCCGTGCACGGTCAACGACGTCGAAGAGTTCTAGGTTAGGCGATGGCGTCCCTTCCTTCACAGCGGATCGCCTGGCTTGCCGCGAGCCTGCTCGCTTTGCTGGGCTGCACCGTCGCAGTCGAAAATCCGCCGGCCTACGACGCTGAACGCGATCTCTGTGCGGCAAAGCGCAAGGGCGAGTGGGAGCGCCGGCTCGCGAGCTGTCGAGACGAGTACGAGGCCGATGCCAGCTGCGGTGGGCTGATCAGCTTTACCGGCCAACTCGAGGGCGAGCCGCTCACCGTCGACTCCGAGCTCGGCGCCAGCGAGTTCTCCGACCGTGTGAACGCGGAGGGCGCCGAGCTGCGCGAGGACGTCAAGCTGCAGGGCAGAAGCCCATACTTCGTGTTCACGTTCGAGTGGCGAGGACTCGGTGCCGATCTGTCGAGCGAAAACGGACCGCGAACCTTGAGCTTCGGCGCCGGTGTCGGAGGCCAGGAATCGCTCGAAGACGAGCTCGTTCGCGGAGCGCTGCGCATGACCGTCGGCGGCGAGACCAGAGCCTTCGCCCCGCGCGGCGGCAGTCTCGTGATCGAACGCCAGACGCAGGGCGAACAGGTCGCGACGTTCGAAACCAACTTCGGCGGCAGCGATGACCTGACCGGTTGCTTCCACGCCTTTGCCGTCAAACACAGCATCGTGAGGGACGTCGCCGCCGATGCGGGACTCTGAATCCAAGCGGAGTCGACGCGTGCGCGTGCTCCTGCGCGTGCTAGCGCTGATCGCGCTCGTGCCCGCGGCTCGCCCGGCGTTAGCCCAGGAGGAAGAGCTCGACATCGAAGACGTGCAGCTCGACGCGCTGCTCGAGCGCGACCTCGATCAGCAGCTGGGCACGACCACGGCGGTCTCGCGCAAGAGCGAGAACGTGATGACGGCTCCCGCGGCGATGTCGATACTGACCTGGGAGCAGATCCGTCACTCCGGCGCGCGCACGGTCCCGGACCTGCTGCGCTGGATTCCAGGGGTACAGGTGTACCGCAACGGCCCGGGCAACCACGTGGTATCGCTGCGCGGAACCGGCGGGCTCAACGGCAACAACGTCGTCGTCACCATCAACGGGATCGCGATCAACAGTCCGCTCGACGCCAGCGTCGACTGGGACTTGATTCCCGTGCACGTGCTCGACATCGAGCGGATCGAGGTCGTACGCGGCCCCGTCAGCACGATCTACGGCCAGAACGCGTACACCGGCGTCATCAACATCGTGACCCGCGAAGCGTACGGGCGCAGCACGTCCGTGGCTGCGCGCGGCGAGCTCGGCTCGGACGCGGACCTGGGCGTTCTCGGAGCGCTCTCTGGCCGCTATGCCAGCAACGGCGAGAGCTCGCGGGTGAGCGTGCTGGGCTCGGGCGAGCTCGACGGGACCGGTCGCGGAGCGGACGACGAGCCGAGCATGCGTCGCGCAGGCGTCGTCAGCCACTTCCAGCTCGCGACCGGCGAGCACAGCGAGCTCGGCTTCGATCTCGGCGCGAGTATTTCTGAGCGGAGCAGCCTCGATCACCTGGTGCTGGAATCGAACCCGCAAACCCGAGCGCTCGTGCTCGGCGGCATCCGCTTCGCGGCCCACGACATCTCCGGCGTCCTGGAGAGTGCACAGATCTCGGCGCGCAGCACGGCGCACCTGACCGAGACCGACCCCTCGCTGTACCGAGGTTTCTCGTACGCAGACACTCGAAGCAATCGCGCGGCGCTCGGCGTCGACCTCGGATTTCGTCTCGCACCGCAGCTGGGCGTGACGCTCGGAGCGGAGACGATGCTCGACTGGGTCGATGCTCCTTACGTGAACCCGAGCGCGAACGACCGCATCTATCCGGGCCACGGTGTCTACAGCACGATCACTTACTCACCGTTCGAGCGCTTGCACCTGACCTTCGGCGGGCGCGGCGATCTGCCGCCCGCGACGGCAAGCTTCGAGCTGTCGTACCGCGGCAGCGTGGTCTACGACGTCGACAATTGGTCGCTGCGTTTGGCCGCGGCAAGCGCCTATCGCACTCCGAGCTACGTCGAGCTGGGCGGCCGCTTCGTGGACCCGGCGAGCGGTTTGATTCTGCTCGAAGGTGATCCCGACCTGCTTTCACCGAGCAACGAGACGATCGAGCTCGGATTGATCGTCGCTCCGATCGCCACGCTGCACGTCATGCCGACCGTCTACCTCTCACGCCTGCGCGACGTGATCATCGAAGATTTCGAGCCGCTCGTGCGCCGCACCTTCGCCAACGATCCGCGCGCGCGCGACTTGCTCGGCGGCGAGCTCGAGGCGGACTGGCAGGCTCGCGACGATCTCGGCCTCGCGCTGAACCTCGGGACCCTGCACTGGCTGAACGTCGACGAGACGGTGACCCCGACGGTCGGCGTACCCAAACAGAGCTCGGCCATCGTGGCCGGCGCCCGGGTGCACGGCACCTTCCTGCTCGACCGCTTCGGCTATGGCTTCGGGGCGAACTACGCGAGCGCGCGCGTGTTTGCCGTTCGCGCGGGCGTGCCTCCCAGCATCATCGACAGCGAGGTGGCCGCGCAGACGCACGCGTTCGTGATGGCCGAGTACTTCCTCGGCTCGGAATTGCCGCTCTGGCTA
>DATHEN010001103.1:0-3173 GCA_035318565.1 Polyangiaceae bacterium | reverse complement strand
ACGCTGCTCGCCTGTGAGGATCCGCCAAAGGCAGAACGCAACGCGACTGCCGAGAACGCCCCTCAGGCAAGAGTCATCCCGGCAGCGAGTACACCCCCCGCAGCCGAGCCACCGAAGCCTGCTCCCCGCAAGCTCAAAGCCGAGGATTGCCCGCAGTCCGGCCCGGTCGCATTTCAAGACAGCGCGTTCGAGGCCGAGGTGCGCAAGAAGCTCGAAAAGGCGACTGGCGAGATCACGCGTGCCGAGCTCGGGAAGCTACGATCCTTGAACGTCTCGAGCGTCAAATTCGATCAGCTCGACCCGTGCGTGTTTCCTCACATGAAGGCGCTCAAGGAGCTCTACCTCGGTCCCGGCGAGTACGACGACCTGTCACCGCTGGCCGGCCTGACTCGCATCGAGTCGCTGCGCGCGTCCATCAGCCAGGTGAAGGACATCAAACCGCTGGCCGACATGGTAGCGCTCGACCGGCTGGACCTGGGTCGAACTCAGGTGGCCGATATTTCGCCGCTCTCGAACCTGAAGCTCTTGAGCGAGCTGCAGCTGGATGACACGCAGGTCGAGGACCTGACTCCGCTCGCCAAAGCGAACAAGCTCGAGCGGCTCAGCATCCAGCGCACCAAGGTCAAGGACGTGAGCGCGCTCAAGGGGCTCACGTCACTCAAATTCTTGTACGTCGCGGGCACTCCGCTCGACGACGACCCGATGTCGCTGGCTCCCGTGCGCGCCAAAGGGGTCAAGATCATCGCCCAGTGAGGCACGGCTGGGCAACTCAGCTCGGTCGAGGCTGCACCTGCAGATAGGCAGTGCGCACGTCACCGGAGTCGTACAAATTGCGCGCGATCTCTTGCAAAAAGAGCGGGTTCACGGGCACCAGCGCCTCGCCTTCCTGCACCAAAGCCACGATGCCGACCACCACGAGCTCCTGATTTCTACCCGTGATGAGCGGCAGCGCGCGGTACGTTCCACCCGCGTCGGGGGGGCGTATCGAGAGCCTATCCTGGTCGGTCTGAATGACGGTTTTGAGCTCGTCCGGCTCGACCGGGTCGACCTCCTCGGTCTCCAGATCATCGTCGGACAACGTGGCGACGCGCTCGCTCAATTCTTTGAGCAGCTCCTCCGGCGGTTCGAAGCCCACGGCGGGAGCCGCGAAACGCAGGCCTTCCGGTTCACGTAAGTACAGGTAGCCGCGCGCCGCGCGCGTCTTTTGGAGGATCAGATCCAGCGCGGTCTGCAGGCGGCTCGCTGGGCCGCGGCTGGCATTGAACGCGGCGTTGATCTCGAGCCCTTCGCCCTCGCTTCTGAACTGCACTTCACGCGAGAGTGCAGCTCGTGGCAAAAGGCCCTGCTCGCGCCCGCGCCCGGCGAGCCGCTGGCATTGCCCCACGAGGGCTGGGTTGTCGGTGCGGCCGTACCACTCCTGCATGCGCGCGAGATGGCGCTCGAACGCCTCCTGATCTCGTCGAATCAGCGCGACTTCCGCCAGCGCCTTGTGGGTCAAGCCGTGCACGAGCGCGTTGTCATGCTGGCCCTGCGCAGCCATGAGCTCCTCGAGGTAGCTCACCGCGTGCTCCACATCTCCCAGCTCGGCCATGGCCAGGCCGAGCTCGAGGCGCATGGAGTAACTCATGCCCGTGAATTCCAGGTCCTCCGGCGATAGCCTTTGCAGCGCGTCCAGGCATACCTCTTTGGCGCGCTGAGGCCGTCCAGCGGCACGCAGGATGCGTGCGTAGGCGCCCACGAAGCGCATGACGAGTGTCCCTTTCCCCACCACCACTGACTCGAACATTGCGGCGTGGCGCTGCAAGGCGACGTCTGCCATGCCGCGTTCGGCCAAGTAACAGGCGTGAGCAGCGTCGCGCGTGGCCTCGAGCGCGGGGTGATCCTTCGCCAAGACCTCGAGCTGGCCCACGCTGCGCTTGAGGCCGAGCACGTCTTCGCAGAGCGTGTAGGTCCACCAGAGCGCGCGCGGCATGAGCACGTCGGGCCGCCAGGTCGATCCGCCCTGCGCCGCCAGCACGTCGAGCTCTTCCCGGAACTGTTCGTACTTGGCGCGTTCGCCGCGGTTGGCGTGATAGTTGGCGAGAATGTTCACGGCCGTTTCGCGAGCCACACCAGTGTTCAGCTGTTCGATCGCGGCCAGCGTCTCGTGCACGCTGCCGTCACTACGGTGGCAGTCCAGATTACCTACGAGTACGTACGCACCGAACTGAATTTGCGCGCGTGCGCCCGCGGCGAGCCCGGGTACTGAATCCGGTTTGCGGAGTGTCTCCAGCACCTGGCGCCCCAGGGTCCGCGCTTCGGCATAGCGACCGGCCGAGCAGTGGACGAGCGCCGTTTGAAAGTCGTGAACGAGGCGCACGGGGTGCCGCGCCGGAAAGGCGCGCAGGGGCTCGAGCATGCGCGCCAGACGCTCGGCCCGCTGGGCGTCCAAGAGCGACGAGCACGTACCCAAGATCGCAGAAGCCAAGCCGACCAGCCCCAGCAACGCTTCCCTGAAGTTGCGTACTATCAAGCGGCGCGCAGAAAACTGCATCAGCACCAGAGCAATGAGCAGCCCGAGGATCAACGCCAGCCTCGCAGGTAACCGGCGGGCAAGCCGCGCCGCGAGCGCGATGCCCGTCACCTCGGCGAGCATGTCGAGCAGCTCGTCGCCGTAGCGATAGCTCAGCCGCCAGTCCACGTAGTTGCCGGCGAGCGTGAGTGGAACCATCAGGTAGCCGCATTCGTAGCGCGAGCGCCCCTGCTTCCGGTACGCTTCCAGAGCGGCCTCGAGCGCCGGCACGGTCTCGGCAAATCCGTCGCCGCGGTGGGTGAGCTCGATGCCAGCGTTGCGCAACAGCTCCCGCCCGCGCGCATCCTCACCCCCGTGCAGCAGGTGCCAGCCGGCCTGGAGGGCAATTCCCAGCTCTCGGACGTTGGCGCTCGCCAGCCGATTTTCCGGATGTTTCCCGAGCGCATCTGCGAGCAGCGCATCGCCCAGAGCCACGTGCAGCTCGCGGAGCTCCACTTCGGAGACGGACGCGAGTAGGTGCTCCCGCAGCGGTTCCTGCCAGACGCGCACGCTGTCGACCGATCGCATGCAGATCTGGCGCTGCTCGAGCTCCTCCAGAAGCGCATCGAACTCGACGTCCGCGTTCGCTCGCGAGAGCTTTCGGCACGAGAGCAGCGGCAAT
>DATHEN010001102.1:0-2367 GCA_035318565.1 Polyangiaceae bacterium | reverse complement strand
CGGCGACTCTGGAAGTGGGGTTGCCACGTAGAAAGTCGCCGGCAGCGCGTTCTAGTGCCGAGCTACTGCATTGCTACGATCAGCACGGAACGCGTCGCTGTGGAGATGTGGAGCGGGAGCCCGCCGAATCGCGCCCAGAGCGCAGCTGCAGCGCTCAAGCAGCGTGCTCATCTCCGCGGAGCAGGACGGCGAAGATGAGCACATGAACGACGAACATGGCCGGCACGATGAACGCTGGGGCGTACCAGGCGGCGCCGAGATGCTCCGCGACGCCGAGCCGCGCTGCGTTTGCCAGGTTGAAGAGCAAGTCGGCGAGGCCGATGAGATTGAACGACCAGACAGTTGCAATGGCGAATGACCACCCCGCGCGGAGACTGACCAGAGCGAGCCACGCGAGAGCAACGCTGAGTACGTCGCCGATCGCCGCTTGGCGAGCAAAGGCGACGGGCAGCTCGGGATCGACTACCTCCGGAACCATGAGATTGACGCCCACGTGCCGAAATAGCTGAGGGAGGAGCAGGATGGAGAGTGCTGCTCGGCGAGGTGTCCGCTGAAGCCACGGCCAGACGAACCAGCCGCCGATCGCTGCATACGCCGCGAGGCTGAGTGCGAACTGAAAAACGAGGAGGTGTGTAGTTTGCACCTGACGCTCGTGCCGCCTAGCCTATCAGGCTTCGGCTGCTGGATCCGTCACTCTGGCGAGGAGTGGAGGGAGGTAGCTAACTCTCCGTTACAGGCCCGCATTCTGTTCGAGCGCTTCGATGGTCGGAACGAGAGCGCGGGCCGAGCTCTTCGGCGGCTGGGCTCGTAGCACGTTGGCGTACGCGCGAATGGCGGACTTGCTCACACCGGGCACCTCACGCACGGCGTGATCGAGCTCGGTAAGCAGCGAGCTGGAGCACTCGATTTTCGAGCTCGCGTAGAGATCGAAAACGAACTCGATCCAGTCAGGCTTCTTGAGCGCCAGCGCCAAGCGCAATGCCAGCGAAGCGAGCGCACTGCAACGCTCCGGCGGGAGTCGTTCACCGAGCTGTGCACGCTTGAGTGCCCCCTTCAACAGCGAGCTCAACATGCGCTCGGCCATCGCGGGTCTTCCGCCGCTGAGCGCAGTTTCCGCGGCTGGCGCCAGCATTTCGAGCGCGTCTGTGCGTTGCGTACGAAATGAGTCGCCTTCGTCGCTCGATTCTTGGTCGGAAACGCGTCGCGCCGGTTGTTTTACCGTCAGGCGAGGCGCTGCCTCGGAACTCGATTGCGCTTCCCGCCTGGTGGTTTGCGCCACCACCTCGATTTCGTGCTGCCCCACGTGAATGCGATCACCGGCGCGCAGCTCTTCTTCCGTTACGCGGCGGCCGTTGAGCCGGACGCCGTTGGCGCTGCCCAGATCACGGAGGCGCACACCCTGTTGATTGACGATGATTTCGGCGTGCTTCCGCGACACGGAGTCATCGGGGATGTGTAGGTGCGCCAGCGGCGTTCGTCCTATCAGGTAGGTGCCGATACCCAACCTCAGCTCACCGAATTTCGACTTCAGGATGTAGGACATGAGAGCGTTGACGAAACCTGGCGTACGGCCGAGCTGAGCGCGGCCAGTTTGCTATTGCCTATTGCGTCAAACGGCCACTGCGGCCGAAGGTTGAGAGCGATCGGAGGAGTTCCAGGTTTTCGACCTCGCGGCCGAGTGACGCACCATACCCGGTCTGCAAGTAACCTTCGCGTGGACGGGCGGCTATGCGCAGAACCTCCACTATTCACCGTTCTCGGACTACCTGTGGAGCTTGAACGAAGCGGCCGGCCAACCCGTGTGGGCTTCGAAGCTGACAGACCTCTGGTAACGCGCGAAACCAGGCTGCGGACGTCGCTAACCGTTACTCCGCGTCGCGGCCGCGGAGTAACCTGCGTATGCGCGCGGCGTCGATCTGGCTCGCGCTGCCAGCGGCGTGAGAACGGGGCCTACGCGGTGATCACGCGGAACACGCGCTGCAAGCTGCGATCCGAGCTGCTTCTGAACCCTGCGCCGGCGTCCGACTTCGGCGACGCGGACCGCTCGCTGCGCCTTTCAGAAGCCCATCGGTGCGGGCGCTTTGCCGGAAGGATCGAGATACGGACCCAGGTCTCGGGTCGCCTCGTCGGCGAGGATGCCGACTCGTACGTGCATGCCGGCGTCGCGCAGCATTTGAACGCCCCGCCCGCTGTTTTTCGGGTGCGGATCGAGAATAGCGATGTAGGTACGCCCCACCCGCCGCGCGATCATTTCGCGCGCGCAAGACGGCGTGCGCTGGTGAAATGCGCAGGGCTCGAGCGTCACGAACGCAATCACGTCATCCAGATCTCCTTCGACCTGGAGCAGCGCCATCGGTTCTGCGTGGG
>DATHEN010001101.1:0-3988 GCA_035318565.1 Polyangiaceae bacterium | reverse complement strand
GAGCCGCGCGGCGCGGATCTCGTCCGCGTGCCGGTGGACCGCGCCCCACCACCGGCGCTGACGCGGCGTCCGGTGTCCTCGCCGCTCGCTACGGGTGTGCGTGCCATCGACGGCCTGATGACGCTCGGGGTGGGACAGCGCGTGGGGTTGTTCGCGGGTTCGGGGGTTGGAAAGAGCACGCTGCTAGGAGCGATTGCTCGCGGCACGAGCGCGGACGTCGTGGTGGTGGCGTTGGTCGGGGAACGAGGCCGCGAGGTTCGCGAATTTCTGGAACGCTCGCTCGGACCGCGCGGCCGCGAGCGGTCGGTCGTGGTCGTTGCAACGAGTGATGCACCGGCGCTCGAACGGCTGCGCGCGGCGCAGGTGGCGACTGCGTTTGCCGAGCACTTCCGCGATCAGGGCAAGAGCGTGATGCTACTGCTCGATTCGATCACGCGCGTGGCGCGAGCGCAGCGTGAAGTGGGACTCGCGGCGGGCGAGCCGCCGGTGCGCCGGGGCTACCCTCCGAGCGTGTTCGCGCTGCTGCCGCGTCTGCTCGAACGCAGCGGTAACGGCGCAGCGGGTGCGATCACCGCCGTCTACACCATCCTGGTGGAGGGTGGCGACATGGACGAGCCCATCGCTGACGAGGTGCGCGGCATTCTGGACGGGCACGTGGTGCTCGAGCGCGCGCTGGCTGCGCGCGGGCATTTTCCCGCCATCGACGTGAGCGTTTCACTTTCCCGCGTGATGGACAGCGTGGTCTCGCGCGAGCACGCGCAGGCCGCGCGCAAGCTGCGCGAGGCGCTGGCCCTTTACGAAGAGAAGCGCGACCTGATTGCCCTCGGCGGGTATGCGAAGGGCAGCGATCCGCGCGTGGATCGGGCGCTGCTCGCGCAGCCGGCGATCGAGCGCTTTTTGAGGCAGGACGCGGATGAATGCAGCGCGCTCGAAGACACCCTGGCGGGGCTTCGAAAAATCGCCGCTGCCTGAGCGGGTTCAGCCCGCGCGGGCCGGGCGGCCTTCTCGCAGCTCTTCGTCGAGTTCTTCCAGCAGCTTCTTGGCGCGCTTGCTGAGTCGAGTCGGCACGGCCACGTCGATCAGGATGTGCAGATCACCACGGCCACGGCGATCGAGACGAGTCACGCCCTCTCCGGGGATCGTGAGCACCGTTCCGGGCTGGGTGCCGGCTTTGATCTCCATGGAAACCTTGTTGCCGGTGGGCAACTCCACGCTGACTTCACCGCCCAGCGCCGCGTCCACGAACGTAACGCGCTCGCGAATGGCCAGGTCATAGCCGTTGCGCTCGAAGCGCTCGTCCGGCTCGACGTTCACGTCAACGTACAAGTCACCTGGCGGTGTTGCGGTTGGACCGGGCATGCCCTGGCCGGGTACGCGCAGGCGCTGTCCGGAATCGATGCCGGCCGGGAACGTGACGAGCACCTTGCGCTGGCGCTGCACGTAGCCGGTGCCGGTGCAGGGCGAGCAGGGATCCGCGATGATGTCGCCCGTGCCGCGGCAGCGCGGGCACGTGGTGCTGAACATGATGAAGCCACGCTGCGTGGTGACCTGTCCGGCACCACGGCACTGCGTGCACGTCTGGGGTTTCGTGCCGGGCTTGGCGCCGGACCCGCCGCACTGCTCGCAAGCGGCGGAGCCGTTGACGAGCACTTCGTGCTTGCAGCCGGTCATGGTGTCTTTCAGCGAAATCGCTACGTCCACCCGGATGTCGTTGCCCCGCTCGGGACCCTGCCGGCGCCGGCCGGGGCCGCCGAAGCCGCCAAAGAAGTCCGAGAACATGTCCTGGAAGTGGCTCAGGATGTCCCCCATTCCAGCGGAGTTGAAATCGAACCCTCCACCACCCAAGCCGGCGTGACCGAAGCGATCGTACAGGCCGCGCTTCTCGGCGTCCGAAAGCACGGTGTAGGCCTCTGTAGCCTGTTTGAATTTTTCTTCCGCGCTTGCGTCACCCGGGTTGCGATCCGGGTGATGTTTCAGCGCGCATTGACGGTAGGCGCGTCGGATGTCGTCTGCGCTCGCGTCCCGCACGACACCGAGTACTTCATAAAAATCCGCTTTGTCGCTCATGGTCGCCGCGGGCTTTCCGCCCTCTCACGGGTAAATTGCCGCCTCAAACTAAAGCCTCCGTTCACTCTGTCAACGAGCGCTCGTCGGGGTTCGTAAGAGGGCTCGTTCCTCTTTCCGTACCTTGCGGGGTAGCGTGCTGGCGCGCCTGCTCGAGCAGCACTGCCTGACGCTGCAGCACGGCGCGAGCTTCGGACAACTGGTTGACCAATGTTTCTGCGCCCGGGTCGCCGGAAAGCCGCTCTTCCAACTCGCCTTCGAGCTTCTCGATCGCCCAATGAGCGGCCGCCAGATCGGCTTCGCGCTGGGCGTTGAGCGCGGCCAGGGCGTCGAGCTTGGTGCTCAGATCCGCGGCCGGCGCCGGTTCGCTCGCGCCATTGCGAGCCAGCAGATCCGTCACCAGCTCGCGCCCGAAGCGTTCGGCTTCACGGAGCTCGCGGTAGAGGCGTTGGATTTCGGTCCCGCGCGCCTGAAGCTGAGCTTCGAGCGCGCCCAGCTCGCGTTCGGTTTCGTTCTCCAGTTGCGCGGCGAGCTCGCTGTGGCGTGCTTCACGCCCGGCCAGCGCGCCTTCGAAGGCCTTGGCCGCGGCGCGTTGCTCTTCCAGCAGCGTGCGCAGCGCGTCGAGCTCGAGCTCCGCGCTCTGCTTCTCCGCAGCCAGCGTAGCGAGCTCTGCCCGGAGTTGATCGGCGTCGGTGCGCGCCGAGTTGGCCTGCGCTTCGAGCTCGGCCACGCGTTCGCGCAGTGTATCGAGCTCGCCTTCGCTTTCGTCGGCGCGCATGTCTGCGGTGACGGCGCGCGCTTCCAGTTGAGCGATCCAGTTGTCGCGCTGTTCCAGCGCTTTGTGGATCGCGTCGTTGGCGATCGGAGGGGGTGCCGCGCTCTCCGTGCGCGGGGGTCGCTCCTGGACGCTTTCGAGCTCCGCCACCCGGACGCGCGCGCGGCGCTCGGCGGCTTGTGCAGCAGCCAACTGCTCTTCGAGCCGTTTCGCTGGGCTCGCGGGCGCGCTGCTCGCGAGCGGCAGCTGCACCAGGGTGAAGTTGTTCAAAGCTTGCGCTTTGCTGGCGCCGAACGCGATGAACCACTCCGGCTCTTCCGCGCCCTGCTTCAGAAAATCCGTATCGATGGTCGGCGATGGTTCGCCGTCGGGCGCAAAATCCACGACTGCGTAACCGACGAACGGCGTCTGACCGAGCATGCGCACGTGAGCGAAGTGATCGCTCACCGCGTCGTACAAGCCGTAGTAGTCGAACGAAACCGAGCTCGAGCTCGCGGGCGCGCTCGGCAGCAGGCGTACGCGCACGTCCGGGTTGGCGGTGGCGACGAACGCCGCCCCGCGCGCGCCGAGTGCTCGGCGCACCGCGCGCAGAGCCGCAGCCGGGTCCGCGGTCTCGGAGAGGTTCTCGACCAGCGCGAGCTCGAATGCGGCGTCGCGCAAGGCGAGACCCCCGTCGCCATACGGCGCGATGCTGATACGATTCGACGTATTGCGCGCGCTGGCTTCGGCGGCGCGCGCCGGGTCTCGATCGTAGACGTGGATCAGCCGAGCACCGCGTTCGAGCAGTAGCTCTCCGAGTCCAGAGGTGGCGTCGCCGATCACGAGGACGGCGTGGCCGGATACCAGCGGTTCGGCGTACGCCGCCAGGGCAGCGCTGGGCTGAAACCGCGGTCTCTCGAGCATGGCGGCCATTTAGCATAACGAAGCCAGCTTCGGTGAGGCACCCGGTGCGAAGACGGGCGTTACGGCTGGCGGCACGGGCGCGGGATCCTGCATGGCGACCCGCAATTCAGCGCCAGCGCGTAACGTTCCACCTGTGCGGGCTTGCCCTCGCCCCAGCCGGTTCCCGCCAGGCACAGCATGATGGCGTCTGCGACGGAAACGGGCTGCGCGGGCTCGGTGCACAAGCCATTTACGCAGGTGCCGTGG
>DATHEN010001100.1:0-3672 GCA_035318565.1 Polyangiaceae bacterium | reverse complement strand
TTCTTGGCGCTGGTCGCGCTCGGGCTCGCGCGGCTCGCCCGCACGGAAGAGACGCAAAAAGTCTGCAGTGTGTTCGTGATCGACGTGAGTGAGTCGGCCTCGCCGGCAGCGCTGGAGGCCGCGCGCGAGAGCGTGAGTCGCGGCCTGACCGCAAGAGGTAAAGAGGACCTGGTCAAGCTGATCGTATTCGGAACGCGGCCGCGCTCGATCGATCTCGAGGGCGACGAAGACGCGCCGCGTGTGCCCTCTGCCGACGCGCTGCGTGCGCGCGTGGCCAGCACCGCGTCCTCGCCGCGCGACAAACCCACGGCAGGCAGCAACTTGCAGGCTGCCCTGCAGCTCGCCTACGGCGTCTTTCCGGCGGGCTATCTCAAGCGCGTGGTGCTGCTCAGTGACGGAGTGGAGACCGACGGAGACGTGCTCGCGGAGGCCAATCGCGCGCGCAGCTTCGGCGTGCGCTTGTCCACCGTGGCGTACCGGCAGCCGCCGCCCGGCGAGGTGGCCGTGCGAAACCTGCGCGTTCCGGACAAGGCGTCGATCGGTGAAGCGTTCGACATCACCGCGCAGGTTTACGCGAGCCGTCCCATGCAGGCTCGCGTGAGGCTCTATCAGGGAGAGAGCCTCAACGGCCTGGACGGCGTCCGTGAGGTCGCGCTCCGCGCCGGTGAGAACGAGATACCGTTCAAGAGCGTCGTGCGCGTCGGCGGACAGGTCACGTACGCCCTGAAGCTCGAGCCGCTGGCTGCCGACAAGTTCAAGGAGAACAACGCATACTCGGCCACTCTGGACGTGCCGGGGCGGCCCGCGGTGCTGTACGTGGAAGGACAGCCGCAGCGCGCGAGTTACCTGGCGAGCGCCCTCGGTGCTCAAGAGTTCGACGTCGATGTGCGCGCTCCCACGGCGTTTCCGGGTTCGATTCAGGAGCTCGAGCGCTACGACTTCGTGATCGTGAGTGACGTGCCCAAGGAGCAGATGAGTCTCGCGTCGCAGGAGCTCGTCGAAAAGTACGTGCGTGATCTCGGCGGGGGCTTCCTGTTCGCCGGTGGCGAGGCCGGCTATGGGCTGGGCGGCTGGGCGCACACCACCATCGAACGCATCCTGCCCGTGCGGATGGACGCGGAGCGGCGCAAGGACATGCCCAGTGTGGCGATGGCCCTGGTGGTCGATCGCTCGGGCTCGATGACCGGGCTACCGATGGAGATGGCCAAGGCCGCCTGCCGCGCAACGGTGGGCACGCTTCAGGGAGACGACTTGATCGAGGTGATCGCCTTCGACTCGACGGCGCTCCGCTACGTGAAAATGCAACCCGCGCGCTACCGAGCGCGAATTCAAAACGACATCGCGCGCATTCAGCCTGGCGGCGGCACGGAAATCTTCCCTGCGCTCGACATGGCCTACCAGGACATCAGCGTGGTGCAGGCGCGCAAGAAGCACGTGATCCTGCTCACGGACGGACGCGCGCCCGTGCAAGGCGTGAAAGACCTGGTGAGCGCGATGATCGCCGAATCGATCACGGTGACCACCGTGGGCCTCGGCGACGGCGCCGATCACGAATTCCTGCGCTCGATCGCCGATACCGGTGGCGGCCGCTACCATGCCGTCCCCGATCCCAACAGTTTGCCCAAGATCTTCACGCGCGAGACGGAGCTCATCTCGCGGCAGTCCGCGGTCGAAGAGTGGTTTCCGGTGCAGCAGACGGCGCACGCCGACTTCTTGAACGGCATTGCCATCAATCAAGCGCCACTTTTGCACGGCTACGTGGCGACGCAGATGAAGCCCGCGCCCGCGCAGATGATCTTGGCGAGCGACCGCGGGGAGCCGATTCTAGCGCGTTGGCGCGTGGGGCTCGGCAGCACCCTGGCGTGGACGAGCGACGTGAAGAACCTCTGGGCCGTCGATTGGCTGCGCTGGTCTGGCTTCAGCAAGTTTTGGGGCCAGCTCGTGCGCGAGCACATGCGGACCAAGAGCCGTCGCGAGCTCGACATGAAGACGGAGGTCATCGGCGGCAAGGTGCACGCGGTGGTCGATGCCTTCACCGTAGACGAGCGCTTCGACAACGAGATGGAATCCAAGTTGATCGTACGCGGGCCCGCCCCGGGCGGTCAGCGCCGCGAGTTTCCGATGCGACAGAGCGCGCCGGGTCGCTACGAGGCAGAGTTCGAGCTCGACAGCTACGGCTCTTTCCTGCTGCGTGCCGAACATTACAAGGCGACGCCCAAGGGTGATTTGAGGCCCGTGGCGGTGAGCTACGGGCAGGTGTCGCATCCGTACCCGCGCGAGTACGCGAGCTTCGAGCCCGACGTGGAGCGGCTGCGGCGAGCGGCGCTCGCTGGTGGGGGTGCGCTCGACGCCGAGCCGAAGGCCTGGTTCGCTCCGGGTGACGAGAAGATCGTCTTCTACAAGAACCTGTGGGATCGCTTCGTGATCGCGGCCATCATCGTGTTCTTGCTGGACCTGCTGGTGCGGCGCGTGCGGCTGTTCGACCGCAAATTTTTACCGCAACGCGCGCGCCGGCGCGCGGCTTTGCGCTGACGTCAGGCGCGGCCGGCGGCGCCCGACGGACCGCCCGCCGCCGAGTCCGGCGGATTCGATTGAAACAAGAGTTGGTTGAGCTCGTCCTCGAACGCCTCCGGCGAGCCCAGGTGCTCGACGAGCGCGTGGATCTCGGACGCAAGCTCTGGACGCGCCGACGCCAAACGCAACTGGCTGCGCACGTACGCCACGGATTTCTCGACGGCGTCGAGCTTCAACTCTATCGCACGCTGAGCGGATATCATGCGCTCGCAATGCGCGACCCTGCGCTGCGCGAGCTGAATGGCTTGGCGCAGGCCGAGACGCACCCCGAGGTCCTGCTCTGCCGTGAAACGACTCTGCAAGCGCGCGACCTCGTCGCGCAGCTCTCCGCACGGGGTTTCGTCGAGAGCGCGCGTGACACGCCGCTCGACGGCGATCATGCGCTCGAATGTCTGTTCGAGGCCGCGAAAGCTCGTCAGTGCTCGCCCCAGGTTCGACTTCGCCGGGACGTGGACGCCCGCGACGATCTCGCGAATTGCCTGCCGGAGCGCTGCCAGACGTGCCGCACGTTTTCCGTCTGGGACAGCCGGCGTTGCGGGATCGGCCCTGCGCTGCGCCGTCACGTAGCGCTCGAGCCCGCCGACGTTGGTCGCCAGCACGAGCCAGACGATTTCGACGATCAACCCCAGCGCAAGCGGTAGCGGCGACGCCGCGGCGAGCGAGAACAACAGCGCTCCACCGAGCAGAATCAGATTGTACTGAAGCAAGAACGCCGCCCCGAGCGCGCTTTGCCACGTCCTCGCCAGAGTGTGCTGCATGGCTGCCTCCAGATCCGTCAGCCAGCTTGGCGACGGATGAACAGAATGTCCGTGCGACGGTTCTGCGCGCGACCTTCCGCGCTGCCGTTCGGCGCAATCGGGTTGCCGGAGCCGTTGCCGCGCGCCATCACCCGCTTGGGCGAGATGCCGCGCGTGATCAGATAATCCACGATGGCTCGGGCGCGCCGTTCACTGAGGGTTTGATTGGCACGTCGATCCCCGAACGCATCGGTGTTGCCTTCCACGCGTACCAGCATGCCCTGAGCGATCTCGAGCTGCGGTAGGACCTCGCGGTTGACGCTGGCAAGGGCGTCGGGCGTCAGATCGGCGCTGCCAGCCG
>DATHEN010001099.1:0-2082 GCA_035318565.1 Polyangiaceae bacterium | reverse complement strand
GGCGAGATCAAGATCTAGCGCGCTTCTTGTCGCATCCGCGGCCTCAACCGGCCCGACCGGCCTTCATCGCACGCACCGGCCTGCTCGACCTCGACGCGCCCATCAGCTTCTTCTCCTCGCTCTCAGGCAGGGACCAAAGCTGCCGCGCGCCCTTGATCTCCACTCGTGCCGCCGGCGCCCGTACATCACCGAGAACCCACCCGACTTCGTCCCCGCCGTACCAGCGCGACCGCCTCGCGACAGCCGCCTCCTGCTTGGTCAGCGACTCACTGTGCGTCCCGTCCGCATCGATCCAGCCGCGCACGACCGCAGTGCAAGCGATCACGCCTCGTTCGTAGCTCAGCTTGCCGAACTCCTCCTCCAGCTCCTCGAGCGCCGCGCGGCAACGCCTCGATTGCGGTCGACGACTGCCTTGCCGAGAAGCTGCTGCGCTGCGTCCGGGCACTGGATTCGCATGCGCTTGCGCCTGGTGCCAATCGATGCATTGCCGAGCGAGCGCATCCACCGATAGCGGGTATGACCCATGAGCTCTTCGAACGCGTGATCGCGAAACCCGATCGCGCGCACGCTCCGGCTGTACCGGATATCGATGAAGAGCGGCGGTTCATATCCACGCCAGCGCTCGATCGCGTCCACGCTACGCACCAGCCGCTTGGTCGCATTGCTCCAGCCTTCGTAGCCCCACTTGATGGTGATGCGGGTCGAGCGTGCCATCAGGATGAGCTCCTCGTCAGATGCCTCTGAGCGCAGCGGTGCCGATCGTAGGCGATCGAAGCGGCAAGGGATGAACGACACGAGCCCACAGCCAACGCGCGTCAAGCTCAGGTCCGCGATTCCGGATTCCGACCTGCCGGTCGCAAGGCTGGCTCAGCGCTCGCGAATGACTCGACGCTCTCGTCCCCGACTCGGCACTACGGTTCTCGAGCCTCCTGACCGCCTCACACTGAGTAACCCATCCGGTTGTGCCGGCCCTCCAGCCATCTCGATCGTTCTCCGAAGTCCGTGAGAAGGGTAGCGGCGAGCTCCGACGTCACCAGACCCACCTGTGAACGCAACGATTCGCGAAACCGCATGTAATGGCGAACTGCCAGTGCCCCTTGGAACGAAAGTGCTCGCTGAGGGCATCCTGCACGAGGACGGCGGCAAGCTCAGCCTCGGCGAACGCGGCCAACGCCTGTACGGCAGGAAGAACTTCGCCGAGCTGTACACGGTCTTCTCCGCCCCGCGCACGCTCACGGTGATGCATGGCCACGAAGCCCTCGGTCAGGTCGACGCCAGCTTCGCGCAAGCTACCGACCTCGAAAAGCTGAGTTTCACCCTCGCCGCGCGCACCTGGCGCGCGAAGCACATCGACTGAACCGCGGCCTCATGCACGTCGAGCCAATCGACGTCGGCGGGCTACCACGTTGGCGCGGCGAGCCCGTATTCCTCAGCCGAACGCTCTGCGAGTCGATCCGCGACGTGCTCACCACCGATGACGAGCCCGATCTCTGGTCAGCACGGGCTCGCGCCCAGCTGAAGCAAATCCGCGCCGAGCACGACGGGATCGACCCAGACGGCACGACGCTGCAACCCGAACCCACCGGCTTCCGCCTGTGGACCTTCTATGGCGGCCGCACCAACAACCTGCTCGCCAAGACCCTCGAGTCGCTGCTGGGCTCGAAGATCGCGAACAACAACCTCAACCTTACTTTCAAGGAACACGCCGGCGAAAGCGAGGTCGCCATCCGCCAGGCATTGCAGCAGCTACACGAACAAGGCCGCCCCAACCACGAGGACGCTTTGAAGCTCGCCGAGCTCTGCGCCCACGGCCGCCTCACCAAGTTCGAACCGTGCTTGCCGGACCGCCTGCTGAACGAATACCTGGCAGACGAGCTGACGGACTTAGCCTAGCGGCACATCTGCGTCTTACTGGAGGTTGCAGTACTTGGGCGGGCCGGCGTTGCAGCTCGTTCCAACGTCGCAGTCGTCGTCGCTCAAGCACGGAGTGGTGCAGCGGTAGGTGCCGGACGAGAACTGTTCGCAGTAACCGTCCAGAGCGAAGCGCGCATCCCCGCATGCGGCATCGTTGTCGGCACCCGT
>DATHEN010001098.1:0-3489 GCA_035318565.1 Polyangiaceae bacterium | reverse complement strand
CGAAGCCACGAGCGCGCGCACCTCGGCGCTCGTGCCTCTGCTGTCACTCTTCTTCTAGGAAGAAGCACTCTCGGAACGCGTCGTAGCAGTCCGCGTCCCGGCTGGCGGGATCCCAGCAAAAGAAAGCGTCTTCGGCGCCGTCCTGTGTCAGCGCGCTGAGATAGCTTTGACACTCCGCCACGCTGAGGTCCGGACAGCGAGTGTTCATCCTTTCGCAGGTGGCCGTTTCCTGGGTCCACCCCGTCGCGTTCTCGATCGCAATGGGTCGTGGACACGCCTTCGGAAACACCGCCTCGTCACACAGCTGGAACCCGCCATCCTGGCATGCGACGCCTTCCGGGATTTGCTGAATGCACTTCACGAACTCCTCGAACACGCCGGGTCGAGCCCGCGACTGCATCGTCAGGCAGGCGTCCGCCGCAAGAGGGATCAAGCCTTCTTCACCGCATGCAAGGTCGAAGTAAGGCAGCGCTTCGCAGGCTCCCGACAAACTCGCGTCCGTGGTTCTGCTGTTCCCGAAGCACACGGACGAATCTCCGCCGCTGCCGGCCGAGCCGTCCCAACCCGCGGAACCGCCGCTGCCGCCCGTCCCGGCATAGCCGCCCGTTCCCGCCGCCCCACTCGAACCACCGGTCCCGGCCGCCCCTCCGCTCGCTCCGACGCCGGCCGTACCACCCGTGCCGTCATCGTCGTCATCGTCGTCGCTACTGACGACGCAGCCGGCCACCGCCGCCGAACCGGCCGCCAAAAGGGTGGTGAGTGCCAGGAATCGTTTGATTTCGATGTTCATCGCTTGAAGCCTCCCGCCGCGCGTCGCGCCCATCCGTAAAGCATTCGTACGCGAGCCGAGCCAGGTGACTTCCTCGAAGACAGGGCCGGCCGGGCTCGTTCATCCCGAACCGCAGAACTTAGCCCAGTCGTTCGAGCAGGGGAATTCTCGTACGCACGCCGCGCTGGCGGCAAGGGTACTGCTCGGTTGCGCAGCGCGTGTTTCTGCAAGGAAGTGCCGAACTGACGTCCCTCGGGGAGGAGGTGCGCGCCTTCTCTCGCACTACGCTTGCAGTGCTCGGTTTCCTTTGCTAAATGCGGGTCCCCTTTTTCGGCGCTCCCGGTCATGCCTCCTCGGGGGTCGGAAGCGCCGACACCGCCCACTCGTGGCGGCGAGCGGCGCGGCTCACTCGGACCGCGAATTTCCGCCGCTACCTTGCAGTGACGGATGCCTGGGGCGAACTAGCGGCGCCTCGAGGGGCGACAAGTCTGAAGAGGAAACTGTCGATGATTAGCCAAGCCAAAGCGAATTTCCAGCGGATCAGTCCGCGCAAAGCCCGCATCATCGTCGACCTGGTGCGGGGCCGCGATGCGGCAGAAGCTCTGCAACTACTCGAATTCACACCGAAAGCCGGCGCGCCCTTCGTCAAGAAGTTGATCGCGAGCGCCGTTGCGAACGCCAAGGTGAAGCGTCCGGACGTGGATACGGACGCGCTCTTCATCAGTAAGGCCGCGGTGGACAAGGGCCCCAATTCGCACATGCGCCGCTGGCGCCCACGCGCGATGGGCCGCGCCACGCGGGTCACCAAGGGCGTCAGCCACATCCTCATCGAGCTGGACCAGCGCTAAGCGAGCGTCGGCAAGCACTCACCAACGGGAAGAGCATGGGACAGAAAACGCATCCGTACGGCTTTCGCCTCGGCGTCATCAAGACCTGGACCAGCAAGTGGTACGAGGACAAGCACTACCAAAAGTGGCTTCACGAGGACATTCGCATCAAGCGCGCCGTGAAGGACTATCTGTACAACGCCAACGTCGCGAGCGTTGAAGTCGAACGCGCCGCCAACAAGGCCAAGGTCATCGTCTACACCGCCCGCCCCGGCATGGTGATCGGCAAGGGTGGCAAGGGCATCGAGATCCTCAAGAGCGGCAACCTCGAATCGGCCACCAAGGGCGAGACCAAGTTCGCCGGTGTGCAGTCGTTCACCGACAACGAGGTGTTCATCGACGTTCAGGAAGTGCGCAAGGCGGAGACCAACGCGCAACTCGTCGCCGAGAACATCGCCACTCAGCTGGAGCGCCGCATCGCGTTCCGCCGCGCCATGAAGAAGGCGCTCACTACGGCCATGAAATTCGGCGCCAAGGGCGTGCGCATCCGCTGCGCGGGTCGCCTGGGCGGCGCTGAAATGGGCCGTGTCGAGACTTACCGCGAAGGCCGCGTGCCTCTGCACACCCTGCGCGCCGACGTGGACTTCGGCCTGGCCGAGGCCCGCACCACCTACGGCACCATCGGCGTGAAGGTCTGGATCTTCAAGGGTGAGGTTCTGCAGCGCAAGGCGCGACGCATCCCCGAGTGATCGGACGCGAGCAGCAAGGTTTAGAAGGACGAACTCATGCTTTCACCCAAGCGCACCAAATTCAGGAAGCAGCAGAAGGGCAAGAACCGCGGCGTGGCCTGGCGTGGCTCCGACGTGTCCTTCGGCGACTTCGCGCTGCAAGCCACGGAAGGAAGCTTCGTGACGTCACGGCAGATCGAAGCGAGCCGCATGGCGATTCAGCGGCACGTCAAGCGTGCCGGCAAGCTCTTCATCCGCGTGTTCCCGGACAAGCCAGTCACGAAGAAGCCGCTCGAAGTCCGCATGGGTAGCGGCAAGGGCAGCGTCGAGGGCTGGGTGGCCGTGGTCAAGCCTGGCCGCGTGCTGTTCGAGATCGCCGGCGTTACGGAAGTCGAGGCGCGTCAGGCCTTCAAGCTCGCTGCAGCCAAGCTACCGCTGCACACCAAATTCTTGCTGCGAGGTGAGGTGTGATGAAAGCCAAGGATCTGCGCGATCGGCCGACCGACGACCTGGTCGAGCTGCGCAAGACCATGCAGAAGGATTTGTTTTCCTACCGCATGAAGAACTTCACCAATCAGCTCGAGGACACGAGCTTGCTCGGCAAGACACGCCGGGATCTCGCACGCGTCGAGCAGCTTCTGCACGAGCGAACGCTCAAGTCGAGCCAAGGAACAGAGTCATGAGCCAGAGCCCCGAAGCCTCCGCCGAAGAAAAGGTTTCGGCGCGACGCAAGCTCATCGGTCGCGTCAAGAGCGACAAGATGCAGAAGACCGTCGTGGTCGAGGTCGTGCGCTTCAAACTGGACCCCGTGTACAAGAAGTACGTCCGGGTTCGGAAGCGCTACCACGCGCATGACGAGAACCAGGAATACAAGGTCGGCGATCGCGTGGAGATCATCGAGCACCGGCCGCTCTCGAAGAACAAGCGCTGGAAGGTCGTGCGTGCGATCGCGCGTGCCGTTCAGGAGCTCGCCTCGTCATGATCCAGTCGCACACAGTGCTCGAAGTCGCCGACAACTCGGGCGCCAAGGTGGTGCAGTGCATCAAGGTGCTCGGGGGTTCGCGCCGCCGCTATGCAGGCCTCGGCGACGTGATCGTCGTCAGCGTCAAGGAAGCGCTGCCCGGTAGCAAGGTCAAGAAGGGCGACACCGCACGTGCGGTCGTGG
>DATHEN010001097.1:0-4288 GCA_035318565.1 Polyangiaceae bacterium | reverse complement strand
GAATGCGCGTCGACCGTGTACACGTGGTAGAGGTCGTGGTGGACCCGGCCGACGACCGGTGAAAACTCCGGGACCATCGCCACGAGCAGGCCGACATCATGCAGCTCCTGGACCACCGAGCCGCTCTTGGTGCGCGTTCGTTGGGCGACCTGGCAGAGCTTCACGAACAGCTTGGACGCTTCCGGGCTGGCCCGTAGTTTCTCGCAAAAGCTCGGCGAGCTCACGGCGCGCGCCACGGCATCCCGAGCAAACGAGTAAACGGGTAGGTCGCGGCGCACGGCTTCGTCGTACAGACGCAGCGCGAGCGAGGGATCCGTCTCCAGCGCGCCCGGGTCTTCCAGCGACATGAACTCGTTCGTGAGCTTCAGTCCGCGTCCGATCAGCCGTTCCGTGGGGCGCCGCTTCGAAGGGGGCGCAGCGCGCGCCACGATCATTTCACGCGCTTGAGAAATCGCGCGCGCGTGACGGTAGTACTCGCTCATGAAGCGCTCGACCGCCGGCCCGCCGCTGCCGTACCCGAGATCCTGTGCGAGCGCCTCCTGGCGGTCGAAGCTAAGTCGATCCGAGCGCCGCCCTGCGTAGACGTGCAGCAGGTTGCGAACCCGGAAAAACATTTGATTGGCGGCTTCGATCTGCTGCCACTCGCGCGACACCAGCACGCCGATGCGTACGAGCTCGGATAGCTCATTGACGCGCCAGCGGGCGCGCGCGGCCCAATGGGCGACGTCGAGATCACGCAGGCCACCCGAGCCGTGCTTGACGTCCGGCTCGAGGAGAAACACGGAGCCGCCGTAGCGGCCGCTGCGCTCGATGGCGCGCGCTTCGAGGCGGTCCAGAAATTGTCGGATGTTGCCGGGGCCGAACAGGCCTTCGAAGGCGCGCGAGAGCAGCTCTTGGCTGGGAGCGGGGTCGCCGGCTATCAGCCGCCAATCGAGCAGGCCGGTAGCGGTGGGTAAGTCGCCGCGCGCCAGCTCGATGAGCTCGGCCCCCGTGACCACCTGGTGACCGATGCTGAGCCCTGCGTCCCAGAGTGGGTACAAGAGCGATTCGGCCACGGCCCGCGCGCCGTCCATGTCCTTGCACAGCAGCCGCACGTCGAGGTCGCTGTGTAGGGCGAGGGCGCCGCGACCAAAGCTGCCTATGGCCGCGAGCGTTACGGGACGCCACGATCCCCGCTGTGACATGGTTGCCGCGGTCGCGTGAAAAAGCGAACCCAGCAGACCGTCGAAAACCTTGGCGTAGCGGCGTGAAGCCGGCAGGCCCGCCTCGCGCCCGGCCGTACGAATCATGCTCTCCACTTCGACCCGATGCCGCGAGAGATAGCTGCGCAGCTCGGGAACTAGACCGGGAGAGCATTGCTCCAAAAGAGGCTCTGCAGCTTGGACGGGAACGGTAGTGGACATAGAGGCCGGGAGACTCTCGCGCGCTTGCCGGACGGGGACCCGGCCGGGATGGTGTTATAGCAAAGGCATGCTAGCGTGCGTGCTCATGCTGCCCAGGAGGCGCCTTCTCGGTCTTGCAACCGCGTTTTTTTGCTTAAGCTTTCTGCTACCGGCCGCGCGAGCCAGCATCGCCAGGGCGATTCGCTTACCCGACCTGGTAAGGGTGAGCCAGCATGTAGTGGTGGGCGTTCCCGACAGCGGTTTCAGCCGCTGGGAAATGGTGGCCGGGTCCAAACGCATCGTGACGTACACGCGTGTGCGCGTGGAAGAAACCCTGGCCGGCACTCCGAGCGGCGCCGAGCTGCTCGTGCGCACCATGGGCGGACAGGTCGGCAAGATCGGACAGGTCGTGCACGGTGAGGCCGTACTTCGGCCCGGTGAGCGCAGCGTCTTGTTCGTGCGACCGGGAGAAGACGGCCGGCTCGCGATCTCGGGCATGGCGCAGGGCCACTACCCGCTCAGAGCGGACGAAAAGGGCGCGCTGCGCCTGGCAGCCAGTCCCGCGCTCGCCAGACTGGTGCAGCCAGCGGGGTCAGCCGTGGCGCGACTGTCCGGGCAAACGCTGTCCGTTTGCCAGCGCCTGATCTCCGAGGCGGCTCGTCCGTGAGGCGAGCACAACGGGTGGGAGCAAGCGCCGCGCTGGCGCTGGTGTGCAGCTCTGCGTTCGCATTCGGCTATTGCCGCACTACCACCTGTGATCCGCGCAAAGAGTCGTGCGGTCCGCCGCGGGGTTGTCCGACTCGCGGCATTCCGCTGTTCTGGCCGAGTCAGTGCGTGACCTTTTCGGTGCAGGAAGACGGCTCGCGCAAGCGCGACATTCCCTATGTGAACGCGCGCGACACCATCGTGGAGGGCTTCCTTTCCTGGCGCGACGCGAGCTGCCCAGGCGGCGGCACGCCGTCCATCGACATTCGCATCGCCAATGGCGACGACGGCGTGAGCTGCGCCCGGCAGGAGTACAACCAGGACGCAGGCAACGCGAACATCTGGATGTTCCTGGATCGCCGCTGGCCGTACGCCGGCTCGGACGAGACACTGGCGCTCACGACCATCACGTTCAACGTGGAAAACGGTGAAATCTACGACGCCGACGTAGAAATCAACTCCTTCGACAAGAACCTGACCATCGGCAATGACAACATCGGCTCGGATTTGCTCTCGGTAGTGACGCACGAGGCCGGCCATTTTTTCGGGCTCGCGCACTCCGAGATGTCCGAAGCCACGATGTTTCCCTCTTACAATCCCGGTGAGACGAAACTCCGCACCCTGACAGCGGACGACGTCTCCGGCATTTGCGACATCTACCCGCCCGAGCGCGTGGCGCGTACCGATTCCTGCGTCCCACGCCACGGGTTTTCGAGGGAGTGCGGCAGCGCACAGGATGAAGACGGCTGCAGCACGAGCCCGAGGCCGGCTCGCACCAGCGGCGTGGCGGGCCTGTCCGCGTTGAGCGCGCTCGCGGCTTCCGCAATCGCGCTGCGCTTGCGTTCGCGCCGGCGCCGGCCGAGACGCGCTTGAATCGGCGGCCACCTCTACTGGTCATCGCGGGCGAGGCTTCCGGCGACGCCATGGCGGCAGCGGTCGTGGCGCGTCTCGGCATCGAAAGCTTCGGCCTGGGTGGGAGCGCGCTGCGCTCAGCCGGCGCTGACCTGGTGCTGGACCTGGCAGACCTGACGGCGATGGGGATCGGCGCCGTGCTGGCGCGTTCGCCCTTCATCACGCGCGCCGCGCTGTCCATCGCGCGCGAAGTGCGCCGGCGGAAACCCGAGGTGGCGCTGCTGGTCGGCTACTCGGAATTCAACGCCTTGCTGGGGCCGTGGTTGCGCCGGCGTGGCATGCGGGTGCTCTGGTACGGCGCACCGCAGATCTGGGCTTGGCGCCCCGCGCGTGCCCGCGCCATCGCCGCGGCCTGCGATCGCATGGCCGTAATCTTGCCGTTCGAAGAGCAGCTCTGGCGAAATCACGGCGTGGACGCCTACTATGTGGGTCACCCCGTGCTCGAGCTGTCGCTGCCTCCACGCGCGGAAGTGCGCAAACGCTACGGACTGACTCCGTATGCGGAGTACTTGGCGCTCTTGCCGGGGAGCCGGCCTCACGAGGTGCAGCACCATCTGCAGCCGATGACCGAGGCAGTGGGTCTGATCCGCGCCGAGCGCGGCTCCGTGGATGCGCGCGTGATCCTGGCGCCCTCCCTCAACGACAAGACCCGCAGCCGCGCACGCAAGCTGGCCGACGATCTGGGAGTCGGTGTGCTCGACGTCAGTGCTCAAGCCGTGCTCCCGGCGTTCGACGTCGCGGTTGCCTGCAGTGGTACGGTCACGCTCGAGTGCGCCGTCGCCGGTGTGCCGCCCGTGGTGGTGTACAAGACCGGCCGCATCACGCATCGCATCGGGCGCTTTCTACTGCGCACGCCGCACATTGCGTTGCCGAACATCGTGCTCGGGGAGCTCGCGTTCCCGGAGCTGATCCAGGAGCGTGTCACGGCGAGCGCCATCGCAGAGCGCTGCACACACCTGCTGGAGCACAGGAGCGAGTACGAAGCGCAGTGCGCGGCCGTACAGAAGGCGCTTTGCTCCCACTGGTCGCCCGCGCGCCGAGAAGCGGCTGTGAGTGATGCGCCAGCCGCTCCCGCGAAACGCCCCTCGGAACACGTTGCCGAACTATTGTCATCGTGGCTTGCGCCCTGAGAGCCGGCGCCAGGACCTCTCGTGAAAGGACTTTCCGGGCCCCTGCTGTTGCGGCTGAGACTCGCGCTGCTGCTATCGTTCGCGCTGTTCGCGCTGCGCCTGCATCTGGCGAGTAAGCTGGGCTTCGCAGACGCCGAGGCCCTGTACGCGTGCTACGCG
>DATHEN010001096.1:0-6907 GCA_035318565.1 Polyangiaceae bacterium | reverse complement strand
TTGCTTGCGATAGACGGCGGGGCTCACGCCGGTCCAGCTGCGGAACGCTCGACTGAAATTGCCCGGCGCGGTGTAGCCGAGATGATACGCAATGTCCTCGACGGAGAGCGTGGTGCCCTGGAGCAGCCGAATACCATCGCGGCGGCGGATGTCGTCGAGCAGTTGTCGGAACGTCAAGCCGTGCTCACGCAAGCGGCGCTTCAGCGTGCGACTGGACATACCGAGCCGCGAAGCGACGCCTTCGAGGTCCGGGTAGCCTTCGCGCGCATCGGCCAGCGCGGCGCGCACGCGCGACAGCACCGGCTCACGATGGCCGAGCAGCGCCATCTCACGTTCGCATTGCTCGACCACGAGTCGCTGTGTGACGACGTTGGCTGTCTCGAGCCGGCGCTCCAGACGTTCCACTGGAACGCGCACTTGATTGACCCCGGTGGCAAACTTCACCGGCGGCAGTCTGTCTCGATAGCGTGCGTAGTACTCCGGCTCCGGGCAGTCGAACCACAGCTCCAGCTCCGAGCGCTCCACGAACTGGCGCGCCACGTGAGTCATCGTCACCAGCACCATGTCGAACGCATACTGGCGGAGCGGGCCGAAGCAGGCAGCCTCGTGCATTTCCGCGACGGCGTGCGGGCCTTCGACGAAACAGCGCAGGGAAAAGCCGGGCGTGCGCAGCTTCGAAAAATATTTCATTCCGAAGCCAGCCGCTTCGCGCAGCGTGCGACTATTCATCAGGCCGAACCCGGGCACGCCGTGTGTGCTCAGATGCGCTCGAAGCCCGAAGTCGTAGCCGAGGCCGCTATCGCCACTCCATTCGAGCACGCGGGCCACGACGTGCCCGTAGCGGAGAAACGGCACGTATCCGCCAGGGTCCTCGAGCTGGGCGTTCGCGATGCCAGTACCTTCGAGCAAGGCCTCGCGGGACAGCCCGCGCTCGACACCTTGCTCGAGGGTCAGCAGGAGGTAGCTGATCGGAACGGAGGGATTGGCGATGTCCGAGCGCTTCATGGGACCTCCAGCAAACCAGACAATGACAAGATTGGCGTCGAATTCAAGCCTTGTTTTGCCATTTTGCGCCGAAAAGCGCATTTTGTCAGGGAACAGATTGAAACACGTTTGCCCGAATGGGCTTGGCCCAAATTGATGTGAAGATTGTCTCGCGAGGAGATGGTGGAACTCGTCTCGAATCGGAATAGTTGCAGCATGAACCGCGCGCTTTCGTCCCTGGGCCTGGTGTCGTTCGGGTTTGTAACGGTGATTTTCGCGAGTTGTTCGTCCGAACCGGAGCCCGCCGCACCCGTAAACCGACCCCGAATGCTGCCGGGTTGTGAGAACGCAGGGGAAGCCGGCGTCGACCGCTCCAAGACCGCGCTGGGACCGGACGCCGGCACGTAGTCCCTGCCTCCCATTACGAACGAAGGCGCCCTGTTCGACACGCTGATCGCGCCAAACCTGCAGATTTGCCGGACGTGTCACGTCCGGGGCGGGACCGCCGACACCGAGAAGGGGCGACTCTTTCAGCTCACGCGCGACGAGAGTCAGGATCGCGACAAACTTTACGCAGCGTGGACGGCACTCGGCAAGGGCGTCGAGTCGAGTCTACTTTTGGCCAAGCCGTCGAACACCGCCCCGGAAAAACACACGGGTGGTGCGCTGTGGCCGACGAGCGACGCGCGCTACACCAACATGAAGACCCTGCTCTCCTGCTGGAACGATCCATCCGGCTGCGTGGCGCTGCTTCAGAGCGGCGGCTATGCGCCGGCGCCCGCGGAATACCCGCTGCTCGGAGATCTCGAGGCGACCGGCGGCAGGAACTACGCCGGGCTCTACTGCCAGGACAAGCCCGATTGCGCGACGCTCCCGCAGGATCCGCGCGAGTTCATCGCGGGCGAAAACATCGAGAACCCGAACCACGCCGTTTACTTCAACGACCCGTTCGAGGTCTGCGTGAACGATCGGCTACTGGAGACCCAAGCCCGGCAAAACAAGATCCTCGACGAGCGCGGGAGCCAGGAGCCGCGCTACACGGCCAAGGCGCGGCCAAAGAATTGCGGCGAGTGGCGCAGCGCCGTGAAGCACGGGCGCGAGTACATCATGACCACGCCGTTCTCCGGCGCGATGCTCACCGTGGCTTCCATCATCAACATTTCGAACCATCTCAAGAACCCGCTGCCCACCGATGTCGCCTCCGCCAACGTGGCTCTGGCCGCCATTTCGCAGCAGCGCTACGGCTGGCCGGCTTCGCCTTATCGCAATCCTGCGCCGTTCCCCGGCGAGGATCCCAACTTGACGGACGGCGGAAGCCTGCAGCTCCCCGTCGCGCTCGCGCAAGTGAAGGACGAACAGGGCAAGTGGACGGGGAAGATCGGACTCACCTGCTTCGTGTGCCACTCGGGGCAGATCGGCGCAGGAGAGGTGCTCGGCAATCACGGCGTGTCCGGCGATGCGCCGGAGATCGCGGGCGGTTCGCCCAATGGGCTGTTTCTCGGCTTGAACGGCGGCAACACGGACGCCGCGCTGGCGCTCTTCGATACGGACGAGGCCAACGGGCTCTACGGTCCGAACTCCATGAACGCGGTGATCGCGAACCCGGACTACCTGGCGGGCCGCACGCGCGGCACCAACGCGGCGGACCAGGAGATCGTCAGCGTGCTCACCGGGCGGGACTTCGACACGCTCGACTTCAAAGACCCTTCGTACATGCCCATGAACGGCGGCAAGGAGAAGAAACCTCTCCTCGACATCGCCGACTCCGGCGGCGATCAGGACATTCCGTCCTGGTGGTGGACACACAATAAATCGCGGTACCTGTGGACGGGCTTTGGCAGCAACGGCAGCGTGCGCGGCAATTACTTCGCCGCCACCGCCAACCCGCACAACGGCTACTGGAGCAAGAACCGCGAAGCCGACTTTCAGGACCTCGACCAGTGGCTGAGCAGCGTGGAAGCGCCCAAGTTCGTCGGTCCCGCCATCGACGTGGAGCTCGCCGAGCAGGGAGCGATTCTGTTTCATTCCAAGGATCTCTGGGCCGATCCAGCGAACGCGAGCATCCCGAAACCGGGCGGCAATGGCACGTGCGCCGGGTGCCACGGCGCGTACTCGCCGCGCTTCATTCACCAGCCCGGCTACCTGCCCGATACACGCTTGGCCGGCATGTCCGGATACACCGTACCGCTCGCGATCGTGGGCACGGATCCGGTGGGCTCCGACTTCTTCAACAGCAAGGGCAATGGCATCTTTCCCGCGAAGAATCGCAAGATTCCGTCGAGCCTCGCCAACCTGCTCTGGATGAGTTACCCCGACGCGAACGAGGGCTACGTCATCCCCGAGTTACGCGAGAACCCGCTGGTATCCCCGAATCCTTCGACGGTCGAGGATCCGAATCGGGTGTGCGGGCTGGGCACGATGGGCGGCTACGTCGCGCAGTCACTGCATGGCGTGTGGGCGTCGGCGCCGTACTTCCACAACGGCAGCGTGCCCACGGTTTGGGACGTGCTGAAGCCCTCGGAACGTCCGAACGTCTGGCGACGCCAACAGATTCCAGCGAGCGAAGCGGCGCTGGGCTTCCGCGGTTACGATACCCGGCTCGAGCGCGCCTATGACTACGAGAAGCTCGGTTGGAAGTACGAACGCTTGACGTGCAATGCGAGCGACACCGCTGCCTACAATCTGACGTGCAAGAAGGGCTTGGACGCCAGCGTTCCGCCCGGTCCCAACGCGGTGGACGACCGCACCGTCTACAACACGAACGCCTTCAGCAAAGGCAACCAGGGTCACGAGTACGCGAAGGTCCTCACGGACGACGAGCGCCTCGCGCTCATCGAGTACTTGAAGACGCTCTAGCCGCGGCGCGCTTCGAGAACGAAGTCCAGGTTGTCTTCTTCGCAGGCGCTCGCCAGATCGCGTCGCAGGGCCGCCAGCGCCACTTCTCCCGGTAGCTGCAGCTCGGCTTCCAGGACGAACATGGGCGTGCCACTGAGCGGCGCGTACGCGAGATGGGATTCGAGGGACGCGACGTTCACCCCGCGGCGCGCCAGGATATCGGTGATGGCGTGGACGATACCGGGGTGGTCCACGCCCGTGACACGGATGCGGTACGGCAGATAGCTCTTGGGCTCGCTGGGCTGCGCGGTTTCACGAGTTATGATCTCGAGACCGAGTTTTTGACCGAGCTCACGGCTTTGGCGCTCGACGGCAGCCACCGCGCTCTCTTCGCCCGACACGAGCAGGATCAGCGCGAAGTCCCCACCGAGGATGGCCATCCGGCTGTCTTCCAGGTTGGCCCGCGCCTCGTGGATCATCGCGGAGATTTGCTTGACGAGACCTGGCCGGTCCGTGCCCACCGCAGTCAGCACCAGGTAGCGAGCTTTCATGACCCGAGCGAGCTTATAATGGCTTCATCGTCCCATGCATCACGCAATTGTCGTTCATCGCCCCGGCGGCCCCGAAGAAATGCGCTTCGAGCAGGTTCCGCGGCCCACCCCCGGGCCCGGCCAGGCGCTCGTTCGACACACGGCCATTGGCGTCAATTTTCTAGATGTGTACCACCGCACCGGCCTCTACAAGCTTCCCGAGCTACCCTACGGCCTCGGAACGGAAGCGGCCGGCGTCATCGAGTCCGTCGGCGCTGGTGTGAACGAGGTGCGCGTTGGCCAGCGCGTCGGCTACGTGGGTAGCAAGCCGGGCTCGTACGCGCAGCTGGCGGTCGTGGACGTGACTCGACTCATTCCTTTACCGGACGACATCAGCGACGAGACAGCCGCAGCCGTGCTGCTGAAAGGCATGACCGTCGAGTTCTTGATTCGTCGCACCTATGCGCTGCGCGGCGGTCAAACCGTGCTCTGGCACGCCGCGGCCGGCGGCGTGGGCTCGATCGCGTGCCAGTGGCTGCGCGCGCTCGGTGTATCGGTGATCGCAACAGTGGGCTCCGACGAGAAAGCCCGGCTCGCGACGCAGCAGGGCGCCACGCACACGATCGTCTACACGCGGGAAAACTTCGTCGAACGGGTGCGCGAGCTGACGGGCGGCCGCGGCGTGCCCGTGGTGTACGATTCAGTCGGAAAAGACACGTTTCAGGGTTCGCTCGATGTGCTTTCGCCGCGCGGCCTCATGGTCAGCTTCGGCAACGCCTCCGGTAAGCCGGACCCGGTGGACACGCAGGCCCTGGCGATCCGCGGCTCGCTCTATCTCACGCGCCCCACGCTCTTTTCATACATCTCGAGCCGCGAAGAGCTCATGGAGAGCTCCACGGCGCTGTTTTCCGTGCTGCGCGCCGGAGTGGTCAAGGTCGCGATCGGCGGTCGCTGGCCGCTTTCGCAGGCCGCGGAGGCACACCGCACGCTGGAAGCCCGCAAAACCACGGGGTCCCTGCTGTTGATTCCGTGAGCGCACCGCAGCCGTAATTCCGTGGCAAACTGAAGCACCGATGCGAACGAGCTCGCGGCAGGTCATCGTGCTCTTGTTCGATGAGGTCGAGCTACTCGATTTCGCAGCGCCCGTTCAGGTGCTCTCGATTGCGGGCCGCCACTATAATTTCCGGCCATTCAAGATCGTCACGACGGCGCTCGTCGCCGGCCCCGTCAGCACGCGCAACCAAATCGAGGTGCAGGCGCGCTGTGAGCTCGCTGCCTGTCCCCCTGCGGAAGTGCTGATCGTACCCGGCGGTTACGGCGCCCGGCGCGCGATCGATGACGCTTCGCTCAGCGGGTTCATTGCGACGCAGGCCGCGCGCGCCGAGTTGATCCTGACGACGGGTTACGGCTGTCTACTGCTCGCGCGCGCCGGTGTGTGCGCGGGCGAACGGCTGGCGGTACCCGCCGAGATCGAAGCGCTCTTTCGCGAGCTCGAGCCGAGCGCCCTGACCTCGTCCGAAGATCTCGTGCACTCGGGAAAAATTCTGAGCGCACGGGACAGCGCGGGCGCGCTCGGCCTGGGACTCAAGACCACGCAGCTCCTGCTCGGTGACAAGTTCGCGGCGCAGGTCGCGTCGCGCTTGGGAGCGCGCATGCCCGAGGCGGCGAGCGGCGAGCGTCTGCAGATCGTGAAACCGGACGGATGAATGCTTCAGCGGCCGGCTGTGCTGGGTGTGGCTTTCGGCGCGCCAGGCTTGCACGTGAGCACGAACAATTCCGTAGCCAGACCGCGCGGACGGCCGACCAGTAGCCGTCCTTCGCGCAGGGCGAGCACGTCGGCGTTGCCGACCGCGGGCTCGGCGCCGAGCTCGTCGAGGACGCTGCCCGAGGGCCCGAGCGCGGCCAAGCGCGTCTCCTGCGCAACGCTCTCCAGCGCCAACCAAGCCGACGCGTCGGCCATTCCACCGGTCACCAGCGACGGAACGCCCGCGCCCACGTCGTCGTCATCGATCAGCGAGCGCAAGATTTTTCCGTCCGCGCCGACCCGCGCCAGTTGAACGATGCGGCTCTCCACACCCGGCGTGGTGTCGTCATCGCGCCATGCCAACAGCGCTCCGCCATCGGATGTCGCGGCCAGATCGAAGACGAGCGCGTGCCGATCGCGCGCACTGACCGCTTGCGGCGTGGAGATCGGTGCAGCGTTCTCATCGAGCGCTACCAGCTCGATCCAGCGATTGCCCAGATCGAGCAGCTCTTCGTTGGCGCCCTCTCCGGAGCCGACCGCTGCCGGCGCGGCCTGCGGCGTCTTCGCGGCGATCCGCGCTGCTTGCCCCGCGCCCTCTCGGGGATGTGGCACCGAAGCCACCCAGGCCAGCCAAAATCCGGAACCGCGCGTCACGAGCTGCGGCATCTCTTGATCGGTGGCGCCCGATCCGAGCGTCCTTTGAGGCGTGACTTCGCTCGGGTTCTCGACCGAAAAGCTCGCGATGCGCAGGAGCTGCCTGCCCGCCCGGGTATCGACTTCATCCCACACGACGATGCCGCGCTTTGCCCCCACC
>DATHEN010001095.1:0-4403 GCA_035318565.1 Polyangiaceae bacterium | reverse complement strand
GCAATGCGGAGCGCCAAGTAGAGAAATTTCTCGTCATAGCCGAGCTGTGCCGACACGACCGGCTCGCCGCCTGCGCCGCTGCCCTGCACGACCTCCGAGAGCGGGAAGAAGCGCGACGACCATTCACGCAAGAGGCCGTCGATACGCAGCTTCGCCTGGGACATCGGCTCGGCGTCGATCGGTGCGGCCTGCGCCGGCGTGGTCAACGCGGCTCCGCTCAGTGCCACGGCCGCAGTCAGCGCGCGCACGTAGCGCGAGCGCCCCATTGCTTTCGATTTCACGCGTCGCCTCGCCTCAACGTTTCATGCGCAGCTGCTCTTGGTCCTGCGCCTCGAGCTCCGCCAATGCACGCGCCAATTCCTCTTGCTCGGCTTGATCGAGCTCGCCGGGTGCGGGCTGATCCACGCGCACACCGGCCTTCGCCGCTTCCGCCGGCGGTTCGGGCTCCGGCGCGGCCAGGCCCATCTTGCGTTTCAAAGCCAGCAGATCTTCGTCCGCTCCGCGTGTGACCTCGAGCTGATTGAAGCGGTGCGCCAGCACGTCTCCGCTGTACTCCTCGGAGAGCTCGGCGCCCGCCTCCGCTTCCGCTTCCATCTGGTCGATACGGCCCGACATGCGATCGAACGCTTCGAAGGCGCTCGCGTTGCGCAGGCCGCTCATGGTTTCCTGAATGGCCTGCTGGGCTTCTGCGCGCTTCTTGCGCGCGATCAGCAGGTTCTTCTTGCGCTTCGCCTCTTCGATCTTGGAGTTCAGCGCGCGCAGCGCGAGCTTCAGCTGATCCACGGCGTTCTTCTGCTTTTGCCACTGGTCCTTGTAGGAGTCGGCCAGCGCCTGGTGTTCCTTCTTTCGCGCGAGCGCTTCCTTGGCCAGGTTGTCGTCGCTCGCGCGCACCGCCAGCATGGCGCGCCGTTCCCACTCCGCGGCATTGGCGGCTTCTTGCTCGACTTGCTTGGCCAGCCGCTTCTCGTCGGCGATCGAGGCGGCGACCTGCTTCTTCGCCTCGATGAGCTGCGTGTTCATGTCCACGACGATCTGATTGAGCATCTTCTCGGGATCTTCCGAGCGGCTGATCATGTCGTTGATGTTCGATTTGATGAGTCGCGCGATGCGCGCAAAGATTCCCATGACTCACTAAACTTTCTTCTGCACCAGGTCGTGCAGCGCGGGAACGTGTTCCGAGATGGCCATGTCGACGTCGGCGAGCACTGCTTCGAGCTCGTTCAAGTCCAGGTTGTCGAGCTCGAGCGCGGAGCCGAGCACGATGAAGTTACCATCCAGCGCGTAAGAGGCATGCAGCAGATCGCTCGCGTTCAGCTCGAGCAGCCTGCGGAAGAGACGCGCCTGGACCGCCGTATCGCCCTCGGGAACGGCGCCCACTTCCACGCGCACCACGACCACGGGCGGCGCGAGGCGGACGGCGATCGGCGGTTGATGCGGCGCACCGGCCACCAGGTACGTTCCATCCTCACCGCGCTCGAAGCGACGATCGAGCTTCGCGAGGTAGCCTTCCAGATCTTCGTTGGTCTTGGGCATCGGCGGGAAGGGTAACACGAGCGTCGCGGCACGCGAGCCCCGGCGATCGCGGGCCTCAGCCGCGCTGAGCGTGCCGAGCGGGGCCGCCGTCGCGGCTCCTGCGCACCGAGACGAGCTCGTCGGGCGGTGGGGCCTCGGGCTGCACGGTGACGTGCGAGAGGCCGAAGCGCTGCTCGAGCGTGTCGCTCACGATCCGGCAGACGTCGGTACCGTGGGCGCCACGCGCCAGCGTGACATGGACGGTGAGCGTGTCGAACTTGTCGGAAATTCTCCAGATGTGAAGATCGTGCAGGCCCGCGACGCCTGGACACCCCAAAATCGCGCGCTCGATGGCCACGGCGTCGAGATGAGCGGGCACGGCCTCGAGCAGGATTCGCGTCGTCTCTTTCATCACACGCCAGCCGCTGTACGCCACCAAGAGCGCGATCAGCACGGACAGAAGCGGATCGGCGCGCAGCGACCCCGTGAAGACGACCAGCAAGCCTGCGCCAATCGCGCCGACGGAGCCGAGCGCGTCCATCAGCACGTGCGCGAAAGCCGCGCGCACGTTCAAACTCTCGCGCTGAGCGCGCATCAGGATCGCGGCGACGATCAAATTCACGCACAGGCCGACGGCAGCGGTGATCAACATGCTCGCGCCGTGAATCGGCTGCGGGGAGAGCCAGCGCTCCACCGCCTCTCCGATGATCAAGAGCGCGGTCACCGACAACGCGATGCCGTTGACGAACGCGGCCAGCACTTCGGCGCGGTGGTACCCGTACGTGCTGCGTTCGTTGCGTGACTTCGCGGCCCAGTGCTGAGCGACGAGCGCCAGGGCCAGAGCTCCCGCGTCCGCCAGCATGTGCCCGGCATCCGCCAGCAGCGCGAGGCTGCCGCTCCACAGGCCGACCCCCGCTTCCACGAACATGAACGCGCTCGTGATCGCGAACGCCATGGCGAGCACGCGGCGAGGCGCCGCGCCGTGGTCGTGCGAGTGCGCGCCGTGATCGTGTGCAGTGTGCTCGTGCGTCACGCGCTCATGCGAGTGCGCGCCGTCCCGTTCGCGCCGCGCGTGATCGTGCGGCTCGTGGGTGTGAGCATGACCGTGGGCCACGCCTACCTCCTCCGACGTCTAGCCCGGAGCAGGCCTGCGGTGGCCACGGCGCCGAACACCCACAGGGCCGCGCCGCGCCTCGGAGAGATTGGAGCGAGCGCGCAGCCGCCTCCGTCGTCCTCCGAGTTACGTCGAGTCGGCGTCAAATTGGAGCACACCTTCTTGCCCGTGTCGCAGCTGAAGCCGCTCGGGCATTCGGGTGCGTCGGCGCTGCAGCTCGGCACGCAAATGCCGACCTTGTTGTCCGCGCTGAGGCATTGATATCCCCCGGAGCACGGTCCGGTACAGCGCTCACCCAGAGGGCCGGGCGAGGGCGAGCTCGAACCCGTGGCGGCCCAGAAGGGCGGCTCTTCATCCACGCTCGTGGCCGCGTCGAGAGCGGCCTCGACGATCAAGTCCCTCCACGCCTGCACGTCGCTGTACACGGAGGCCACGCAGCCTTCGGGCCCGCGCGAGAGCACACCCATCACCCGACCTTTGGCGTCCAGCGCGGGTCCGCCCGAGTCTCCAGGACAGGTGCGAGCCGTTCCGAGCCACTCGCTCTCGGCGATCACCTCGGACACGGGCTCTCCGCACGAGCCTGCGCCGCATTCGACCCGATTTTCATCCACCCGCATACGCACCCCGCCGCTACCCCCGGTGGGGCTCGTCAGCCCATAGCCCACCGCCGAGTAGGGTTCGTCCGGGGTCGGCGCAACGTCGATGCGCGGCACGAGCGGTTGAACCAGCTCGGGAAGAACACCGCTGCCATCGAGCAGAATCAGCGCGATGTCGTTGCCACAAAAGGCTTCGTCGTCCGGGACGCGCACGCGGCCCGTCCCGCTGTAGCGCGTTGCGCCGTCGGAGGAGACCACGAACACGTCGCCCGCAGCCGCGCCGGTGAACTCGGTACGGCCGCAGAGGATGCCGCGCTCGGGGTCTTCGTTGATCAGATTGCTCACGCAGTGCCGGGCGGTCAGTACCAGGTTTTTCGAGATCAGCGTGCCAGTGCAATGCATACCGCGGGCGTGATGCACGCCGAGCGAGACGACCGCCGTGTCTTCGTCGTCCTCGTATCCCCCGACGATACTTTGGGTGCTCTCCTCGAAGTCCGGATCGCTCTCGTAGCCAGCGCCGCAGGCAGCCGTCACGGACGCCAAGGCGAGAATTCCAGATACCCTGCTCGCTCGCTGCCGAAAGCTCATCCGCTATCTTCTCCGTTGCCGCACTACTTCGAAAGAGAAAGCCGCAGCATTCAGCCGCCCCAAATGTAGCTTGCGTCCTCGTCCTCCGCCAAGCCGACCCCGCGCGCAGGCGGCAAAGTTCGGACCACACGTCCGAAAAAGCTTCAGCCTGAGCGGATGCAGGCGTGACCGCCCCGGGCGAAGCGGGTAAGCTAAGCCATGTTCGACCACAATTTGCGCGAATGCCTGACGTTCGACGACGTCATGCTGCTCCCCGCGTACAGCGAGGTGCTGCCCGCTGAGGTCGATGTCCGTTCGCGTCTGACACGCGGCATCGAACTGAACATCCCTATCGTGAGCGCCGCCATGGACTCCGTCACGGAAGCGCGCTCGGCCATCGCCATGGCCCGCCACGGCGGGATCGGCATCATCCACCGCAACCTGTCCATCGAGGACCAGGCCCACCAGGTCGACTTCGTCAAGCGGTCCGAAGCCGGCATGGTCGACGAGCCGATCACCATCTCGCCTGACGCCACGATCGGCGAGGCCGACGCCCTCTGCGGGCGGTACCGGATCTCCGGGGTACCGGTCGTCGACCGCGACCTGCGGCTGCT
>DATHEN010001094.1:0-3642 GCA_035318565.1 Polyangiaceae bacterium | reverse complement strand
CTTCCGATGACCAACGAGCAGCAGGCGATTCAATGAGCGCGCCGAGGCTCCTGTCGAGAATGCTGCTGGGCGCTGGCCTCGCGCTCGTGTCGTGCGGCCGTTCCTTGAGCTCCGCTGAATGCAACCAACTCCTCGAACGCTACGTCGAGCTGCTGGTGCGTTCCGATCGTCCGGACGTTTCGGCAATGGAGCTCGAACGCATGAAGCGCGAGGCGCGGCGCTTGGCAGCGAGCGACGCGCAGTTTCGCAGCTGCACGAGCGAAGTCTCTCGCCAGCAGTACGAGTGCGCGCTGGCGGCCGAGAGCGCCGACAAGCTCGAGCAATGCATGCTGTGAGCCCGGCTTGCTACTTACGTAGCTTGCTCTCGAGACGCCGCACGGCTTGCGTGATCTCGCGCGCTTCACCCAGCATGCTCGCCATCGGATCGCCGAGCTCGGCCAGACGCGCAGGCACGCTGGAAAGCGTGAACCGCGCCGGATCGAGGCCGACGTGAATTTCGTCCCAGCTGAGCGGCGTGGATACCCTTGCGCCGGGATGCGCGCGCACCGAGTACGGTGCCACGATCGTCCGTGAGCGACCGGTCTGCCCCGTATCCACGTAGACCTTGGGCCCGCGCTTCGACACGCGGCGTTCCATGGTCGCGACGGCTGGATGCCGGGCAACGAGCAAGCGCCCCAAGAGCTCGACCAGGAGCTTCGCGGCGTCGAAGGAGACGCCGTGCGCGAGCGGGATCAGCACGTGCAGGCCTTTTTGCCCCGAGGTCTTCGGAAAGCCGACCAGGCCCACTTCGTCCAAGAGCTCCCGCAGCGCGAGCGCGAGGACTACCGCAATCTTGAACGGCTGTTCGCCGATATCGAGATCGATGGTCAGGAAGTCACACTCCTCGAGCGTGCGTTCCGTGGAGGCCAGCACGTGGATCGGGATGCATCCCAAGTTCGCGACGTGGACGAGCGCCTTCGTGCTGTCGAGTAAGAACACGCATTTCGAGTCCCCGCGCGCCATTGCTTCCTCGTCGCGCAGCTCGAGCGTGCGAATCCAATCCGGAGTGCCCTCCGGCGCGCGCCATTGATAGAAGTTCTTACCGGCCACGCCGTCCGGGTAGCGCACCAGCACCACGGGACGGCCGCGCAAAAATGGCAACATGAACTCGGAGACGGCCGCGTAGTACTCGCACAGATCTCGCTTCGTGTAGCCCTCCTCGGGCCAGAACACCTTGTCCGGGTTCGAAATCGGAAATGCAGCGCGGCCCTGCGAGCTTCCGGGCGTCACCGGCACGGCGAGCGGCTCGGGAGTTTCGGTCAGCTCCGTCTCGGATTCGAGCGTGCACGACGCGACCGCAACACCTGTGGCGATGCCCTTGAAGATGGGCTGGCGCAGACGCCCGTCTTCCGTCAGGCCCATGTGCTGCACGCGCACCACGACTTCCGGACGCGTGAAATGGCGGCCCCCGACTTCACGGGTGAGCGTACCTTCTGCCGGGGGCGTGTCCTGCTCGAGCGGTCGCAACAACTCGAGCAGCGCCGCGATGCTGCGTTCGTCGAGCCCGCTCCCGACCTTGCCGCGCACGCGCAAGCGCGCGCCGGCGTAGCTGGCGACGTCGAGCGCGCCCAGTGTCTGGCGTGAGCCCTTACCCGCAGTCCAACCCACCACGACCAGGTCGTCCTGCCTCGCGCATTTGATTTTCACCCAATCGCCGCCGCGCGGAGTGCCCGCCTGATAGACGGAGTCCGCGCGCTTGGCCACGATGCCCTCGAGCCCGCGCTCGGTGCAGAAGTCGAGCAGCACGCGCCCTTGACCTGCAATCGCGTCCAGCACGCGCAAGTAGCCTCGCCCGCGGATCAATTTCTCCAAGAGCGCCTTGCGCGTCGCGAGCGGCAGATCGCGTAGATCGCGATCCCCGAGCGCCAGCAAGTCGAACACCATGTAGAGCACGGGCACGTCGCTCTGCACGTGCAGCACGTCGAAGGGCCGCGCTGCATGAATGCGCCGCGCCAGGCGCTGAAAGCTCGGCTTGCCCTGCTCGTCGAAGGCCACGACTTCTCCGTCCAATACGAGGCGCTCCGGCGCCAGCGCACGCACCGCGCGCGCGATCTCCGGGTAGGTCGTGGACGCGGCGCGGCCATTTCGGTAGCGCAGCGCAACGGCGTCCGCGTGCTTGTCCGCGATGATGCGTACTCCGTCGAGCTTGAGCTCGTAGAGCCGGCCCGGATCGTCGAGCTCGACATCGGCCGTCACGCTCGCCATCGGCGTGAGATCCGCGAGGTCGGCCGCGCCGATGCGCGCGCCAGCCGTTGCCGCCTCCGTTTGCAAACGAGCCGCGACCTCGCTCTTCTGCGCGAGCTCCCGGATGTCGAGGCCCGACAGCACGCTCTCGGGCTGTTCGGTCAAGACGTCCCGCTCCCTGGATGCGAAGGCATCGGGTTTCTTGATCAGCAGCCACTCGCGGGGCGAGGACGCCTGCGGGCGCTTGCCGGTGTGCACCAAACCGAACCGGCCGAACAACTTGAAGCCGTGGAGCTCGAAATCGATCTTCCCCCGTGCGACGCCGTCCTCGGCGCTGCCTTCCAGATAGCGGACCCGCCCCATGTCCCAGGCGACCATCGCGCCGGCGCCGTAGTTGCCGGCTGGAATCACTTCCTCGAAGTCCAAATACTCGAGGGGATGATCTTCCGTTTGCACTGCAAGGCGCTTGTCTTCGGGGTTCAAGCTCGGCCCCTTCGGGACCGCGAAGCTCTTGAGCGTTCCGCCGAATTGCAGGCGCAGGTCGTAATGGGTGCGTGTCGCGTCGTGCAAATGCACCACGAACCGACCCACGAGCGTCTCGCCGGACCTGTGAGGGCGTTCAGCGCTGAACGGCTCGTTGGTCAGCGCGGGGTTGCGCTTCTGCCGGTACAACTCGAGCGAGTCGCTCGAAGACTTATCTAACGGACGCTTGCGCGCGCTGTCTTTGGCCGAAGTCTTTTTCACCTTCAAACCTACGCGCTAGCATAGACCAGCTCTTCGAAAGGGCCACGCTCCATGCCTGCGCGCGCCATTGCTTCCGGAACCATATCGTTTGGCCTGGTTTCCATCCCGGTCAAGCTCTTCACCGCTGCCTCCTCGGAGCAGATCCGCTTCAACATGCTGCACAAGAAATGCGGCAGCCGCATCAAGCAGCAGCTCTATTGCCCGGTCGACGAGAGCATCGTCGAACGTGACGACATCGTCAAAGGCTACGAGTATTCACGCGGGCAGTTCGTGCAATTCACCGAAGACGAGCTGAAAGCGCTCGAAGCGGAGAAGAGCAACAGTATCGAGATCGTCGAGTTCGTGCCGCTCGCCAGCGTGGACTTCGTGCAGGTCGAGCGCAGTTACTACCTTGGGCCGGACAAGGGCGGAGACAAAGCCTACAAGCTTCTCAGCCAGGCCATGCAGCACACGGGCAAGGTAGCCGTCGGTCGCTGGGCAGCACGCGGGAAGGAGCAACTGGTCTTGATCCGACCGTATGGTGACGGCGGCCTCATCTTCCATCAGCTCTATTACGCCGACGAGGTCCGCGCATTCGACGAGATCGACACCGGCGCTACCTTCAAATTCAGTTCGGTCGAGCAGGACCTGGCCGAGAAGCTCATCGATCAACTCTCGGCGGACGGCTTCGAGTCC
>DATHEN010001093.1:0-3604 GCA_035318565.1 Polyangiaceae bacterium | reverse complement strand
CTCGGCGTGGACCGCTTGCTCGACATGTGCCGCACCGTACTCAACGTTACCGGAGATCTCGCCGTGGCGGTCTGCGTCGCGCGTGGTGAGGCTCACCGCGAGTCCGAGCCTGCCGCAGACGAAGGCGCATCGCTTCCATGAACGAGCCCCGTTCCGAACCCGAAACAGCCCGCGTGCGACTCGTGCCCGGTGGCCTGGAGCTAGCCGGCGAGGTGTTGCCGCTCCACGCGGGCAGCGTGCACTACTGGCACATGGATCCGAGTACCTGGCGGCCAGCGCTGGAGTCGCTGAAGAGCATGGGCCTCGGTCTGGTGGACACCTACGTGCCCTGGGGCGTCCACGAAACGGCGCCCGGTGAGTTCGACTTCGGAGAGCGCGAGGCGCGCCTAGGTCTCGGCGAGTTTCTGCGCATCGCGCACGAGATCGGTCTGCGCGCGATCGTGCGACCGGGCCCGCACATCAACGCGGAGCTCACGTTCTTCGGCATTCCCGCGCGCGTAATTTGGGATGAGCGTTGTCAGGCGCGTTCAGCGCGTGCAAAGCCGGTGATCCTGCCGGTACCGCCGCTAGCGTTCCCCGTCCCGAGCTACGCGAGCGAAGCCTTTCAGACCGAAGCCGCGCAGTGGCTGCGCGCTTGTGCGGATGTCCTGGAACCTCACGTATGGCCGAACGGGCCGGTCGTGCTCTACCAGATCGACAACGAGGGCGCGCTCTACTTTCGAGACGGCGTCTACGACCAAGACTACCACCCCGATGCGCTCAGCGCGTACCGGCGCTTTTTGCAAGCGAAGTATGCGACGCTCCAGGAGCTACGGCGTGTGTACGCTGACGGCAGCGTGACGTTCGCGGGCATCGAGCCGCCCAAGCAGTTGAATGTGACCGCCGCTCTCGAGCTCGCGCCGCACCTGGATTGGGCGGATTTTCAGGAACAACTTCTGGCGGACGCATTCGCGCGCATGCGCGCCGTGCTGGCTCCCACGGCGCTCGGGAAGCTGCCTTGTTCGCACAACCTGCCGCTCAGTGAAGGCGCCACGCCGCTCGATCCAGCACGCGTCACGCAGGCCGTCGACTTCGTGGGACTCGACTATTACCACGGCGCTTCGCCGAATCAGCGCGCGGAAGTGGCGCGGCGCACGTCCGAGCTCGCCGTGCGCTGCGAGCTCGATCGCAAGCCCGTGTTCGCTTGTGAGCTCGGCGCGGGCTTCCCGCCATTTTTTCCGCCGCTCCGCGCGGAGGACAATGCGTTCACGGCGCTCGTGGCGCTCGCCTATGGCCTGCGCGGCTTCAACGTCTACATGGCCGTCGAGCGCGATCGCTGGATTGGCGCGCCCATCGATCGCACCGGGCAGCGACGCAACACCTCCGAATTCTGGGAGAAGCTCGTCAAAGCTCTCGAGCGCACCCGCTTTCACGAGCTTCGGCGCGCGACTCCGGTGCAGATCCTGGTTCCGCGCAGCTTCCGGCGGCTAGCTCGCGTGCTGCACGCGTTCGGTCCGTTCAGCGCGGCGCTGTTTCAGGTCATGGGCGGCAGCGCCGAAGAGGCGTGTTTCGAGGACGAGCTCGGCTTCGAAACGTCCATCGTGATCGAGGCTCAGCGCTTCATGCGCGCGCTCGAGGCCGCGCTCGAAGCGCGTCGCATTCCGTACGGCATTGCGTCAGGAGATTTGGCCGAAGCGGTGCTGGAGCGCGCACAGTGGTCGATCGTGGCGTGCACCGGCGCGCTCGAGCCGGAAATCGTGCAGAGCGTGGCGCGCGCGATAGAGCGCGGCAAGAACGTGACCGTTGGTCCGTTTGCACCCGAGCGCGATCCGCTGCTCTGGCCGCTGGAACACCCCTTGTCCTTACTGCGCCGCCCGGGCGCCGAGCTTCCGTCCCTGCTTGCGCTGGACGAATCCGCAATCACGACGGCCATGGACCAGGCCAGCGCCCTGCTCGGCGAATACCGGCTGGAGGCAGCGCCGAAGGAGGTATTCTTGACTTGCCACTCCGATTCGAGCGGGGGAGCGCGAGTGCTTTTCGTGATCAACCCCTCCGAGCAGGATCTCGTGGCAGAAGTCACCGCGTGCGGCGCGGCTTCGGCGCTGGACGGGCTCGAGGGGCACCGGTTCACGGCTCGTGCCGGCCGCTTCCGTTTGGCAATACGCGCCCACAGCGTGCGCTTGCTGGAGCTCGCGCGCGATTCATAGTAGGGGTTCGGCCGCATTTCGCTGGCCGTGCGCCGGCAATGTCCGCACATGTTGCTCGAGGTCAACCCCGTCCACCCTGAACCACGCAAGATTCGCCGCGCGGTCGATGCGCTGCAGGCGGGCGATATCGTCGCGTACCCGACCGACACGTTTTACGGCATGGGCTGTGACCTCTTCAACAAGAAGGCCATCGATCGGCTCTACCAGTTGAAAGGCATAGACCGCGGGCAGAAGCTGTCGTTCATCTGTAGCGATCTGACGGAAGTCGCGCGCTACGCCATGATGCACGACCACGTGTACCGCGCGCTCAAGCAGCACCTGCCGGGGCCTTACACGTTCATCCTCGAGGCCACGCGTGAGGTGCCGAAAATCGTGCAGTCCAATCGCCGCGCCGTAGGTGTGCGCATTCCCAATCACGCGGTGGTCCGCGCGCTGATCCAGGAGCTCGGCGCGCCGATCCTTTCCACGACGGCCGCGCGGCACGGTGAAGACCCGAGCCCGGATCCGCACGACATCGACGAGCTCTTCCCGGGCTTGGCCTTGGTACTGGACGGCGGTCCGGGGGCGCTCGAGCCGACCAGCGTGGTCGATCTGACGGGGGACGAGCCCGTTATCATCCGACGCGGGGTCGGAGACGTGAGCGCGTTCGAAGCCTGAAAAGCGCTGCCGCGCGAGGCCCTCGACGCAAAGCCCGGCAGCGCATTGATTCAGCCTCTGAGTAGCGGTATCTAGTCGCCCAGCATGACCTTCGTCGTTACGGATAACTGCAAGGGGTGTCGCTTCACGGATTGCGTCGCCGTGTGCCCGGTCGACTGCTTCCATGGGGACGGCGAGATGCTCTACATCGACCCCAACGAGTGCATCGACTGTGGCGCGTGCGTTCCCGAGTGCCCGGTCGAGGCGATTTTCGACGAATCGCAGCTGCCGGAAGACCAGACTCAGTGGCTGCAAGTCAATGCGGACAAAGCGTCGGGTCTGCCGGTGATCAACGAGAAGCAAGACGCGCTTGCCGGTGCGGAAGAGCGCAAGGCCAAGCTCGGGTTCTGAGCTGGCTCCGGTCTCACGCCCGCTCCGCGCGGCGCTGATCGCTACTTCGAGGCTGCTGCGGCCGCCGGCGCCCCGCTCAGGTTGAACTTGGCGCGCGCTTGCGCCTGAAGTCCGAGCGGCTGCTGGGGTTGCTTCTCGGCTCGCACGCCGACGTTGAGCACTTGCGTGAGCTCGCTCTGAGCGGGCAATGGTAGGCCCTTCTGGATCTCGAGCGTACCGTCCGCCGTCGATTCGAACTCCTGCAAGGTCAGCTTGCCGAGCTCCTTGGGGACGCCGGGCATCTCGAAGTCGGTGCCCGTTGCGTAGCGCTTGGTATTGACGCTCAGGCTCACCCGCTCGCCTTGCACGTTCGTGACCTTGACGAGCCGATA
>DATHEN010001092.1:0-2851 GCA_035318565.1 Polyangiaceae bacterium | reverse complement strand
TGTAAGCCGCGGTGGATGCTTCGACTGCCTTCGCCGTTCCGAGCCCGTTGCGCTGCCACGCGAGGCACCCTTCGACAGCCCACGCCAGAATCGCCGCGGCGTGCTCGGGCTCGCGCAGCTTCGCTTTGATGGTCCGGTCCTGCTTCTCAACCGGAATCGCCGTGGTGAGCGGGATGCGGCGCATACGGGCCCAGAGACCTTCGTCGTCGTCGCGCGCGCTCGGCGCGTCGTTGGCGGCCAGCATCAGCGTGAAGGCCGGCCGGAAGCTCACCTCGGATTCGAACTTGGCAGCCGCCACGAGCTCGTCGCCACCGGTGACGCGCTTCACCAGAGCCTCGTCCCACTTCGCTCCGCGCCGTACTTCCACCGAGGTCACGAGCCTGGCGCCGGCTAGCCTCACCAAGTCGCCGCGGTTTCCGCCAACGTTGGTCTGCACAACCCAGGTGTCGAAGTCAGCGCTACGCGCGTACTCACCCAACGCCGCGTGGAACGCCTCGATGAGCGTTGACTTCGCGGTGCCCGGTGGGCCGTAAAGGAAGAAGAAGACGCGCTCCACGGCCGCACCGACAAGTGCGTAACCAACGACGCGCTGCAAATATGCAGCGAGCTCCGTGTCGCCACCGACAGCATCGTTCAGCACGCGATCCCAAAGCTCGCTCTGCGCGCCTGCTAGATAGTCGATGCTCGTCGTCTTCGTGATGAGCTGCGTGCGGTCATGCGTGCGAAGAACACCCGTCCTCAGGTCGAGCGTGCCGTTGCGACAGTTCAGCAGCCAGGGGTCCGCGTCCAGGTCGGACAGCAGCACGGGCAGGTCGCTTTGCGCGAGCGTGATCATCGACGCGACGCGGCTCGCCTTCTCGCTACCGCGGGCGTGCTTCCCGATCGCTGCCCGAACCGCATCGTCCTGGATCGCAGCGGCCTCACGATAGATTCCGCGCACCGTTTGCTTCGCAAGCTGGACGATCTGATTCGTTTCGTCCCATTCCCAGCGCGTCTCGTCCCACAGGAGCCAGCGTCGACGCGGATGGCAGTAACGGATCCGATCACGGAAGCGCGCAACTAGACGTTCAGCGTTGCCCAGATCCGTGGGATGGAAGCCCAGCGAATACATCTTGGCGTCGCTAGACGATGCGGGCCGCTTTGCCTTGTTGACGGGCGCCGTCACTTAGTTCCCCCCGTGAAGTACTCGCGCAGTCGGAGCTTCGCGCCTTCGTGCGTGAGCACGCCGACTCGCAGTTGAGCATCGACCTCGCTCATCACGCCGATGAGCTGGCGTTGCCTCCAGAGCTCGATCACCCGTTCCCCGCGCTGCTGCAGTGTGCTGCGGCACAGAAACGGAGTTGCGTCTCTGGCGAGTTCGAGCTCGGAGCGGACGGCTTCGCGGCTGTACCCTTCATGCGTGAGCAGTTCCACTATCGCTTCGACCGTCACCGGCGCGCCGAAGACGGCGAGGGCGTCTGCAGCGGCGAAAGCCTGCTGCTTGATGTGTGCTCGAAAGTGTTGTCCGCGGAGCGGCGCGAGATCCGCGGGGAGCACGTCACCAGAGAGCACCGCCGCAAGGATCTCCTGCTCGGCGTCGTCGTCGTGGGGTTCCGGCCAGCGCGGGGCTGGTTCGTTGACCAGTCCGGCGGTCCGCAGCTCCGTCCGCAGGTCAGCCCGCAGCACAGGAAGCATCTGCTCGGTGGCAGCTTTTGCGAAGGACCCGCTCACGCTGCCCTCGCGACGTGCTTGTTCCAGACGCGCACGAGAAGGCGCTCCGCGATGTTCGCAGCATTCATTGCGTCGCCCGCCCAGAGCGTCGGAACGCCGTAGTCCACGTGAATCGCGACGCTGGTGCCGATCACGCTGCTTGGACGAGTGCGCGACCGATACGCCTGCGCCATGACGTCCTCGATCGAGGCTTCAATGATGACAGCTCGAAGGGCGTAGTCGCGCAGGCGCCGGCAGCAATCCATGAAGCGCTCCCGTTCGGGCCCGACGCACATGACGAAGTCGGCGAGGCTCTTGCGCTCGATGGCCACCGTGTCCGTAGCGCCAGCAACCGAGTAGTCACCGGTCTCGAGCGACACCACCTCGACGTCCACGCCATCCGAGAAACGCCACGGCGTCTGCTCGCGGGTGTCGATGAGCAGGCGAGGGCGCCCAATCATGCCGCCGCCTCGCACGTGCACAAGTCGTGCAGCTCCGGCTCGCACTGCCGGCGCGCGTTGGTCTCTTCGATATCCAGCTCGTCAGCGAGCGCCATGAGACGCTCTACCTCTGCCAGATCGGGTGTACGCAGCGCGCACCGAGCATCTCGCAGGATGCGGTGCGCAGCTCGAATGCATTCAGCTCGAGTCACGTCGATTGTCCAAAGTGGTTGAGTGTTCGCCGCGCGGGGCGCAGCTACGCCGCACTTCCGCGGCGCTGGCGTCGCGAGTTGCTCAGTGCAATCAGCTCGCCGACCGCGTCTTCAGGCGGTGGCGCGGGTTCTGTGTCGCGCGCTGGTCGCGTCGGAGCTCGACGGATCCAAGCTTCGAGCTCCGTCACATCGACGAAGCTCGCCTTGCCCCGGCGGTAGACCACGAGCTCCCCTGCCCGCTCCGCATCGAGAATGGTTCGGTACGCGACGGGCGCCTGCTTGATCGGCACCAAGCCGCCGCGGCGCTCGGGAGGAAGCTTCGCGAGCGCGCGCTGTGCGCCGGCTTCTGCGGCTTCAGCGAGCAGCTGGCGCAGGCCGTCCAACGCCGCACCGGCCTTGCCGGAGTCGCTTTGGTCTGCCATGTGTAAGGCGTCCTCGGGTGCCGCGCAGGGAGTAGTGAGCCAGGCGCGGCATTCGTGTGTCTCAGGCCGCGGGGGTCCGCTCGAGGTG
>DATHEN010001091.1:0-2641 GCA_035318565.1 Polyangiaceae bacterium | reverse complement strand
GGCCTCCGGAGCCGAAGGCCGAGGGTTCGAATCCCTCACTGCCCGCCAAAAAACGCTTGTTTTGTAGGTGATTCGTGAAAGGTGACTGCCCGCTCGAGACGCTAGAAGGGGCTGGATTGGGCCCGAGTTTGTTACAACGTCTGTTACAGGGCTCCCCGGGCCAGTCCATAGGGTCTTGAGACAAAAGGTGTCTAGGACGCCCCAGGAAGGCGCGGTAAGGGTGCGGGGCGGTGTTGGGTAGGGGCGCGGTGTTTGAGCGCCATGGACGGGCGGAGAAAGCCATGGCGGGCAGCGGAGGAGAGTGCACAGCGATCGTGCTCGTGAGTCACCTCGAGCGCGTGCGTAGGTGGCACCTTCTCTGGCGCCTCAAAGCGATGATGGCCCGGCAGGGGATTGAGCTTCGCGCCTCGAGGGCGGACTACGAACCGGTCGCCAGCCTCGCGGAAAACGACAACGCCTGGTTCGTGTTCCGCGACCCGCGCTAGTTCGAGAGCGTGGGCTCAGGCCGCTTCGTGGGCTTCGGCTTCGACTGGATCTGCGCCACGCTTGCAGGCAGCTTCGCCACCGCGTTGCGCAGGTTCTCCGGAGCCAGGCGCGCGTACACGCGCTGCAGCATCTTCGTGTCCTCGTGCCCCATGAGGTCGGCGGCGTGGAACAGAGGCACGCCCGCCTGCGCGAGCCAGCTCGCGAACGTGCGGCGTAGGTCGTTCGCGCTGATGGTGTCGAAGCGGACGGGCGGACGCTCGCGGCCTTTCTTCGCGGGCTGCTTGCGATGCGCGTCGACGTAGCGCGTATCCCCGGCCGGCTCCCAATCCGGGTTGAGAGTCTTCTCGATGCGCAGGCACGCGGCGTCGAGGTCGCGCTGGATGGTGTGCCACACCGGGAAGAGCGCGCCGGTCTCGTGCTCGGCGCAGCGGCGCGCGAGCACCTCCGCGACGGCTGGCGTCATGGGGATCACGCGGCGAGCTTTGCGCGTCTTCGTTCCGGGCACATGCAAGAGCTTCCCGACGAAGTCGCAGTGGTGCGCCTCGAGCTTGTACAGCTCGCCCAGGCGCACGCCGGTTCCGCACGCGACGATCACATAGTCGCGGCGGTCGAACTTGCGCCGGCCATCGTTGTCGGGCAGCAGCTGCCACAGCACCTGCCGATAGTCGTCAGGCGTCAGCCAGCGCTCGCGCGGCTCGTATGCATTCTCGAGGCCGTCAGGGCGCAGCGTCCCGACGTCGGGCCCGCGGTACTTACCGAGCTTCAGCGCCAGGCGCAGCGACTGCAGCAGCACGCGCACCTCCTTGTGCACCGTGTGCCTGTGCGCGCCCTCGCGCAGGCGCTCCGCTACGTAGCGCGTCGTGTCCGCGAGCTTGATGCGGGAGCACTCCAGGTTCTCGCCCAACAGGCGCTGGACGTGCCTCGACTTCGAGGTGAGGAACTCGACCGACTTCGGCCGACGACCGAGACCCTCGGCGTGGTCAATCGTCAGTTCGAGAGCTTCGCCGAGGGTGTACTTCGTGTCCTTGGCGTGATGGGCGTCAAGCGCGAGTTCCTGCTCGATTTTGGCGGCGACAGTCTTCGCGGACCTCTCTTCGGTTTGCTTCGTGCTGCGCTGCCAGCGTCGGCCCTCTCGGTCGTATCCCCATGCCCACCAGGTGGTTCCTCGCAAATAGAGTGTTGCCATGCGTCGTCTCCTCCGTGCTCGAGCCAGCGCTCGAGCTCGCTTTCGCGGACCTTGAGAAGTTGCCGCTTCCCAAGACCGAACCTCACATTGGGCAGTCGCTTGATCAGGCGCCGCGCCGAGTCTTCCGAGATGTCCAGACGCTCGGCCACCTGCTCGCTTCCGAGCAGTCGATCACCCAGCCGGTCGTGCAGTCGCTTTGCCGCGTCCATGATCAGACTCCCCGCGCCCTGCGTCGGCGCACGATGCTCTCGAGCTGCGCCCAGACCTCGGGCGGCACTGCGTTGCGTTCCTGCACCGCGAGAAAGCGGATCCAGCAATCCGTCACGGCATCGAGCGCCGCGACAAGCGACGCCACATCTGCGCGCAGCGCGTGCAGCTCCTCGATCAGTGGCTCTTGACTGGGCTCGCATGGGCTGATTGTGGTGGCAGAAGAATCCTGCGCGTACCAGCCGGGTGCGTGCGGAGTCGAGAAGAGCCAGTCGAGCGTCACTTGCTCAGCCATGCGCCTGGCTCTTCTGCGCTTCGCGGCGCGCGGTGTAACAAGCGTGATCTTCGTCTTGCAAACGGCGCATCTCGGCCGTGTGCGCGAGAATCTTGCCGAGCTTGCTGCTCTTCACTTTGCCGCGGTCTCGCAGGCGGTAGAGCAAGCGGCCCGTGGACATCACATCGCCTAGCGCGCGGTGCTCCTGCTCGAGCTGCACGCCCCAGCGCAGCGCGCACGCGCCGAGCTTCAGCCGCCCGCGCCCAGACTCGTACTTGTCGATCCGGGGGCTCGCGACCATCACGAACACATCGAGCCACGTCCACTCGGGATCAAAGGCAGGACAGTCGGTGCCCGACAGGTCGCGGTGCAACAGCTTCCGATCAAACCGCGCATTGAATGCGCACGGCTGCGCATCCCTGCAAATCTGCACGATGCGAGGCGCGAGGTCCCACAGCACCGGAGCCCCCGCGACCATGGCGTCGGTG
>DATHEN010001090.1:0-2806 GCA_035318565.1 Polyangiaceae bacterium | reverse complement strand
TATTTCCCGTCGATTCGCAAGCCCATCATTGCCGCCATCAACGGCCCCTGTGCCGGCATGGCTGTGCCCATCAGCCTGTTCTGTGATTTGCGTTTCGCCTCCGACCGGGCGTCGTTCTTGACGGCGTTCGTGCGCCGCGGGCTGATCGCGGAGTGGGGCGTCAGCTGGATCTTGCCGAAGCTGATTGGTCCGGCGCGTGCGCTCGATCTGCTGCTCTCGTCGCGCACGCTCGGAGCGTCGGAGGCCTTCGAAATGGGCCTCGTGAACAAGGTCGTTCCGCACGACGAGCTGCTCGACGCCGCGCGCGCCTACGCGCTGGAGCTCGCGACCCACTCGTGTCCGGCGGCCATGGCCATCATCAAGCGCGAGGTGTATCAGCACATGACCGAGACGCACGCGCACGCCGAGAACGAGGCGATGCGACTCATGCTGGAGAGCTTTCAACGCTCCGATTTCAGGGAGGGCGTGGCTGCGGTCTTGGAGAAGCGCGCGCCGAAATTCGAGCGACTCGGGGCGCCGGCCAAGGCACAGGGCAAGGCGTGAAAACGATTCGCCAAGCCGTGGTAGCAGCGCGCGAGCTCGCGCCCGTGGAGCAGCAACTGTGTCAGGTGTTCGGTCTGGATGTCGCGTATCGCGATCCGGCTGTCGGCTTTTTCGGGCTGATCAACGCCGTGCTGCCGGTCGGCTCCACGTTTTTGGAAGTGGTCTCGCCCGTGCGACCCGACGTTACGGCCGCCCGCTTCCTCGAACGCCGAGGCGGCGACGCCGGTTACATGCTGCTCGTCCAAACCGACGATTTGGCGGGAGATCGCCGCAGACTTGCCGGCATGGGTGTTCGCGAGGTGTGGAGCACCGAGCTCGACGACATTGCCGCCGTCCACCTGCACCCGAGCGACATCGGGGGCGCCATCTTGTCGATCGATCAACCCAAGCCACCGGAGGGCTGGCGCTGGGGAGGCCCGAGCTGGCGCGACGCCGTGCACACCGACGTCGTCGATCGGGTCGTGGGTGTCGAGCTCGCGGCCCGCGATCCAAAAGCGCTCGCAGCGCGCTGGGCGGAGGTTCTCGACGTCGAGAGCACGCTCTTGACTGGTGACATTTGGCAACTCTCCCTCGACCAATCACGCATCACCGTCGCCCCGCTGAACCAAGGTGAACACCCAGGGCTGCGCGCCATCGAGCTTGGCGCACGCGATCCCGAGCGCGCACTCGCTGCAGCACGGCGCATGGGACTATTGCTCGAGTCCAGCGCGGATACGCGCGCCGTGATCATCGCCGGCACGCGCTTTCGACTACGCTGAGAGCGCACAATTTCAGCGCAACACGCGCTGCCCGAAGCTCGCGAAAAGCGCGTACCCTGAGGGTATGCGAAACGTGGGACTCGGCTCGTTGGCACTGTGCGCATGCTTGAGCTTTAGCTGCACCGATTCGAATGGTGGCAACGGCTCGAGCGGCGGAGCGAGTGGCTCGAGCAACGGCGGCCGCGCGGGGGGTGGCAGCGGCGGCAGCGCGGCGGGCACTGGCGGTTCGGCAGGCAAGGCCGGCACGGGTGGCAGCTCAGCGGGCAGTGGCGGTACCGGCGGCAACTCAGCGGGCAGTGGCGGTACCGGCGGCAGCTCAGCGGGGAGCGGCGGCTCTGGGGGCTCGATTCAGGGTTGGCCGGACGCCAGTAACACCGGCATTCCCGACGGCGCGTGCCCGAATGGGCTCAGCGCAGCGACTCCGGCTCAGATTCGCCCGGATTCGGGCGCAGTGATCGAGTGCGTCCGGTTCGCCGCCGGCCTCCCCTACGTGGACCAGGACACCACCAACGTCACGTACCGCTATTGCCGCTTCGAAACGACCAGCGGCGGTGCCTTCGTGAATCTACAGAACGGGCCCGTCACGTTCGAGGATTGCGAGTTCGAGGGCGGAGCGGGTACGTGGATCCGCGCGTCGTACTTTGCCGACAATCTCACGGTGCGGCGCTGCGACTTTTCGGGCATGGCCAACGCCGTCGAATTTGGCACGAGCAACGTGCGTATCGAGGACAACTACGTTCACGACTTCGGAAACGTGAGTGAAGATCAGCACGCCGATGGCTTTCAGACCGAAGGCGCGGACGGCTTTCAGATCCTTCACAATACGATTCTGATGAACGAAGTATGGGGCGCCACCAGCGCGCTGCTCGTGAGCGGCGACGACGCTGCCGTCAAAGACAACCTGGTAGCGGGCGCGGGCTATACCGTGCACGTCGCCGGCGACATGGAAGTGACGGGCAACCGCTTCTCGACCGTGTTCCATGACAAGTGCGGGTTCTTCGGCCCCGTGTATCCGGAAAGCCTGGACCCGTCGGGCGTCTGGTCGAACAACCTGTGGCACGACGGGCCCAAGAGCGGTCAGCAGGTCCCAGCGCCGTGAGCTCAGCTCATCATTTGCCGTCTTGGAGCGGCACCGGGAGTGAGCTTCTGCCACGGCTTCTTGAAAACACCGGTATCCCGAGACTGCCCGAGCTTCTGCGGTAGCGTTCGTGTAAAGCAGCATCGTGCAAGGTTCATCGCTCCCTCTGCAGCCGCGGATCCTGTTCCTGGTTCTATTGGCTGCGTGCGCCTCCTGTACGAGCTCCGATCCCGAAGAGCCGTCTCAGGAGGAGGCCGATGCTTCCGGCGGTCACGCAGCGCACGGATCCGGTGGCAGCTCCGCCAGAGCGGGGAACGGCGGCACACAGGCGGGAGGCGGCACCGCTGGCAAGGCGGGCACGGGCGGGAACGGCGGGACCTCGGCCAGCGGCGGCGCCTCCGGCAGGGGCGGCTCCTCCGGCAGGGGC
>DATHEN010001089.1:0-2606 GCA_035318565.1 Polyangiaceae bacterium | reverse complement strand
GAGGAAGCCCGCAGCGGCGACGGCCGGCGCCGCGACGCCGCGCTCGGCAGCGGTGCGCAGTTGATCAGCACCGATTATCCGGAGCCCGACCCGCGCTTCGGTACCGGCTACGCGGTCGAGCTGTCGGACCACATGGTCGCGCGCTGCAATCCGGTTCGGCGGCCGGCCTGCCGCATCGACGAGTGACCAGCCCCCCCGGCTTTGCGCCCGACCCAAACCCGAGGGCTGGCCGTATTGGCGCTGCTTCCGACCCGGCGCGAAGGTGCTACGGTGCCGGCCGGCAACGCAAAGCCTGCGTTGCCGAGCAGCCCAGCCGAACCTGAAAGCTACGCGAATAGGCGGGCTGACGGTCGACGGGCATCATGGCACCCGTGCGGACTTGCGCCGCGCCGGAGAACCCAAGGGGCAAGCATGAGTCAAGACGCCGTCGAAACCCTCCCAGCATTCGAACCGATCGACAACCGAAAGTCGGGCGCGCAGCCGGCGTCGGTGCACACGGAGGTGGGACGCGGAAACGGCCTCTCGTTCATCTTCTGGTTGCTCGAGCAGCCGCGCTGGGTGCTGTTCGCAGTGCCGACCGCCGTCGCCGCCGTGGCGATGCTGCTCGCGCATGGTTCCTGGCTGGCGTTCGTGCTGGCCTGGCTCGCGGTGCCGGTGTGCGGCGTGGTGCTGCCGATCCTCTATCTGTTCTATCGCTCGCGGCAGCATGACGCCGGCGCGGCCGACCATTCGCAATACATCCATTTCCGCGACGAGAAGCTCGCTGCCCAATGGGCCGGCAAGAAGATCCCGATGGAGATCTTGTACGAGGCCTACATGGCCGAAAAGCTCGACTTCAAGCAGGACGTGTACGAGACGCTGCTGCACCGCAACCAGCTGTTCCGCTTCTGCTTCACCTGGGGCGACCTGAAGTTCTACTTCAACCAGCTCCTGGTGCAGAACCTCGGCCACGGCAGCGCCAAGGACAAGGAAGACATCGTCCCTGTCTACGATCGCGGCAACGATTTCTATCATGCGTGTCTGGGCGACTCGATGGTGTTCACCAGCGGTCTGTTCGAGGACTCCAGCGAGTCGCTCGAGCTCGCGCAGGACCGTAAGCTCGAGATGGTGTGCCGCACGGTGCAGATGAAGCCGGGCGACAAGCACCTCGACATCGGCTGCGGTTGGGGCCCGCTGATCACGTACGCGGCGCAGCACCACGGCTCGCACAGCACGGGCGTCACGTTGGCCAAGGAGCAGGCGGAGTGGGCGGTCGAGCGCGCGCGCAAGGCGGGCGTCTCCGATCGCGTGCGCGTGCTGGTGGGCGACTACCGCGAGATCCCCACCGAGCGCTACGACAAGATCACCTGCCTCGAGATGGCCGAGCACGTCGGCATCAAGAACTTCCAGAAGATGCTGCTGCAGGTGCGCAGCATGCTGAAGGACGACGGCATCTTCTATCTGCAGATCGCCGGGCTGCGCCGTGAGTGGCAGTACGAAGACTTCGTCTGGGGCCTGTTCATGGGCAAGTACATCTTCCCCGGCGCCGACGCGAGCTGTCCGCTCGGCTTCGTGGTGAACCACGCCGAGCGCGCCGGCTTCGAGGTGCACCGCGTGGAGAACTGCGGCGTGCACTACTCGGTCACGATCATGAAGTGGTACGAGAACTGGATGCGCAACCGCGAGACCATCGTGAAGACTTATGGCGAGCGCTGGTACCGCTTGTGGCTGATCTTCCTCGCCTGGTCCGTGATCATCGGCGCGCAGGGCAGCTCCACCGTGTTCATGATCACGATGGCCAAGAACACCAAGAACGACAAAGCCTCGGTCTCCCCCGAGGAAGCGAAGTCGCTGCCCTACAGCCGCAGCGAGCGTTGGATCGGTAAGAACCCGGTCTCCACGCAGCAGTAGAGAGACAGCAAGAGGGTTCGCCGCCAAGGCGCCGAAGACCGCCAAAGAGAAGATCGCTTCTCGTAGTTTGGCGTTCTTCGGCGCCTTGGCGGTTAAAACTCAGCGGTGACGCCAGGCGCGCACCGCGTAGAACGTGTTGGCCGTGACGATCGAGCAGCGCGCCGGTACCATGCGCCCGTGTGGTGAGTCCATGCTGCCGCCCCAGTGTTGAGCGCGTGGACATGGGTCCGCGTGTTGGCCGCTCGCGAACTCCACGACCAGCTCGCGCAGGCGCTTCCACTGGCGGTTCCACACGTTGGACTTGCCGCTGACTTCACCCCACGGGAATGCGCGCACTTCCTCGGCGCGCGGGTTGTCGGCATGCACCGCGCTGTACTCGGCGAGCAGCTCGAGCCACTCGCGCTGACTGCGCTCTGCGCGTTTGCGCGCGACCCACAGCAGCGCCACACAATCGGACTCGCGGAAGGTCGCTTCGATGTAGCAGGCGCGCGCGGCCCAGATCAGATGGTTGGGTGGTGCGTCCTTGCCCTCCTCGATCACTCCGCTCAAGTGTGCGGAAGGTTCCTCTTCTGCGAGGGCGCTGAGTGGTGTGCTGGCGACGAGCGAAGCCAAGAGCAAAGCGGGGAGGGTGACTCGTTGAAGCGTGGGTCGACCCGATTCGATTTCGAACATACTGAGACTCCTCTTGCGATACGGCGCTCTCGATGCAACGGAGA
>DATHEN010001088.1:0-4618 GCA_035318565.1 Polyangiaceae bacterium | reverse complement strand
CGCCCGTGAACTTACCGTCTGCGTCGAGCGTGCCCTTGAGCTCCGACGAGGCGTTGACCGGCTGGCCGCGTTCGGTCGTGCGGTACGCGCCCACGGCATCGTAATGGCCGAACCCGAAACCGACGCCGTCGATGGCGTCGTGACAGCTGACGCAGGCGGAGTTGACGTGCGTCTTCTCCAGGATCTCGCGGGTGGTCATGGGCGCGCCGCCGCCCGGCTCCGTTTGCAGTGGCGGCACGCCTTTCGGCGGCGGTGGCGGGCTGTCGCAGAGCAAACGATCCAGCACGAACACACCGCGCAGCACCGGCGCATCCGAGGTTTCGTGTGCGAAGCCCGCCAGCAGCCCGGCAAGCGTAAGAATGCCCGCGCGCTGAGTCTTATCGATCTCCTTCAGGGCGAGGGTCGCGGAGCCGCTCGGCGGCAGACCATAGATCCAGGCCAGGTCGTCATTGACGAATGCTTGGGTGTCCGTGAAAAAACTTCGAAAATCGCCGCGCTGCCAGAACAGATAGGACACGTACTGCTCGGCGGATGCGCGCAGGCTCGCGGCGGTCGCCTCACGGAACTTGGGATAGTCCGCGCTGCTCTTCTTGAGGTCCCGCATCTTTTCGAAGCGCAGCCACTGAGCGTGGAACGTGGAGAGCGCCGTGCGCGTGCGCGGATCGTCGAGCAGGCGCTGCGCTTGCTGCTCGATGCCCGCTTCCGTATCGAGCTCACCCGCGCCGGCAGCTCGCGTGAGCTCCGCGTCGGGCATCGAGTCCCAAAACAGATACGACAGCCGGCTGGCGACCTCGTGTCCCGTCAGACTGAGTGAGCTCGAGCGTTCGGGATCGCTCGTTCCCGTCTCGAGCCGGTACAGAAATTGAGGCGTCTTCAGCACCCCGCGCACGCTGAGCTCGACGGCCTTGGCAAATCCCCAGCTCGTGCGCGCGCTGTCGAAGAGCTGCTGGGCGCGGGCGAGTTCGTCGGCCGCGGGGGGCCTGCGGTACGCGCGCCCGAGGAGCTTGCCCAGGAATTCCGTAGCGCAGCGCGCTTCTTGCGCGGCGCCATTTTGGCTGCACGGGAGCACCCGAGCGAGCTGCGAGGAAACCGCGCCCGCCACTGCAGCCGCGTGTTTGTCGTACGCCTCGATCAAGGTCGGTGACAGCGCTTGTGCCGACGCCAGGGTGTCGAAACCCTCGTCCAAGTTGTCAGCGGGCAACTCCGCTGCGGGCAAGGAAAGCTCCGGAAACAGATCGCGGACGCTGTTTTGATACTCGCGGTTGGTGAGCCGTAGCAGGGGCGCCGGCGCGGCCAGCTCCTGATTGGGATCGCAGTTTTGGGGTAGCCCGGTCTGCGGATCGAGCGGTACCTCCGCCGGTTGTCCGCCGGTCCCGCCGCTGCCATCCCCGGCAGAACCTGCAGCTGGGCTCGTGTCGATCTCGGCCGTGCAACCCATCAGAACGAGGCTGGAAGCGATGCCGATAGCGAACGCTCGCCGCCAGCTCTGCGGCATGAGTGGGAGCCCTTTTTGCGCCATCCAAACCCTCATGCAGGGCAGGCGCGACGCGCGGCTCACGAATCGGCCGGCGCGATACCGATTCTAGATACGTTACAATCATGCACGTTTGCGCCGAACGCTGAGCCGCTTTCGCCCCGAGCGGTGCATACCCATCCAGGAGAGCTGAAGCGCGTATGGCCCTCAAACTCGTCAAAGCACCGCCTGTTGCGAGCGACGCGGAGCTCCTCGAGGGGTTGTGTGTGCGTGACGAGCGCGCCGTCACGCTGACCTACCGGCGCTATTCACGTTACGTGGCCAACGTGGCGTACCGCATGCTCGGCTCGCAGGACGAGGTCGAGGATGTGGTGCAACACGTGTTTCTGGAGCTGGTGCGCACCGCCGAGCGCATCTACGGACCGGAGTCCTTGAAGAGCTTCCTGCTGGCGCTCACTTCGCGTCAGATAAGCCGCCGTTTGACGCGTCGCTGGCGGGCGCGGCGCCTACAGAGTGCGCTGGAGCTGATTTTGCCGCGCCGCTCGGATCCGCGCGAGACCGCCGAGCTGGACGAGCTCTATGTGTCGCTCACGGGGCTCTCGCCCGAGCTCCGCGTGCCGTGGATGTTGCACCACATCGAAGGTCAGAATTTGCCGGATACGGCCCAAGCCTGCGACGTATCCCTGGCTACCGTTAAGCGCAGGATCGCCCGAGCCGAACAGCTGCTCGGGAAGAGGTTGTGGAAATGACGACGCGCAAGACCGCCATTCTACGGGCTCGTGAGCGAGAGGCCTCCTGGACGGAGCTGCGCGAACAACGCGCGCTGCGTGGCTTGTTGAGCCTCCTGCACAGCGACGACACGCCGGCGGATCGGAACCGCCGGCCGCTGTACGCGGCCGTGGCTGCGGTGGCGGTCACGCTGCTGGCGGTGGGCGCGGTCTGGCGTTTCTCGGATCATCCCCACAGCGCCGACTCGGGCGCGGCGGGCAGCGCAGTACGGCAGCCGCTGGAGCTCGCCGATGGCTCTTCACTCGAGCTGTCGCCGGGTGCCGAAGCACGTTTGATGCATCAGGCGCCCGACGCCGTCAGCGTGCGCCAGCTCAAGGGACGGATCGCGTATCGGGTTCGCCACAACCCGCAGCGCGCGTTCGTGGTTCACGCCGGCGAGGTCCAGGTCCGCGTCCGCGGCACCGAGTTCACGGTGGATCTCGCGGGTGACCGCGTGAGCGTCCAAGTGCAGAGCGGGCGAGTAGAAGTACAGGACGGCTCAAGAATGACCACGCTAGTAAGCGGAGAAGATCTACGCGTACACGCCCGCGCAACGCCGCCCAAAGCAACTCTCCCCGTGCCCGTGCCCGTGCCCGTGCCCGTGCCCGTGCCCGTGCCCGGATCCGAATCCGGATCTGAAAACACACCGCCAACCAGCGTGCGCACGCCCCGTAGCGCGCCAGCTGACGTCGCCGAGCAGCGAGCCGCTGACCGGGTGGACGAGCTGTTTCAGAGCGCCAATCAGGCGCGCGCCGGGGGGCAGCCCGCAAAAGCGGCGGCGGACCTGCGAGAGATCGTGCAGCGCCATCCGCGCGACCCGCGCGTCGCCAGCGCCTATTTCACGCTGGCGCGCGTCGAGCGCACTCAGGGCAACCACGCGGCCGCTGCCCGGGCTTTTGCCGCGTGCGCCGCTGCGGCGCCGGGCGGCACGCTGTCCGCAGAGGCGCTCGCTGAAGCCGCAGCGTCGTGGCTCAGTGCCGGGCAAAAGCACAAGGCAGCGCAGGTGGCCGAACGCTACCTGAAGCGCTTTCCTCGAGGCTCACACGCTGCCCGCATGCAAGCCATCGTGGAGTAACCTGACGACTTGCCCGTCGTGCATTCGAACACGCGCAGGCGCTCGTTTGCCGCCTGTGCCGCTGCGTCCGTGATCAGCGTGTGTGCGTCGTTTGCATCCGCACAGGAGCCGGCGCCGGACGCACCGCGTGTCAGCGTTGCGCCCGTTGGGTGCGGCGGGCTGGACGTCTCGGAGACGGAACGCTTGCTGCGAACCGAGCTGGCCATCGTGGCGGCGCGCGCCGAACGCGTGCGCGCGCCGGTCGTTCATGTCACCTGCGAACGCAGCCGGGTCACCATCCGGGTGCGGGACACGCGTTCGGGCCGCACCATCGAAGAGACCATGCCGGCACCGCCCGAAGGACAACCCGGGCGCGAGCGGGTGATGGCCCTGGCAGCGTCGCAGTTGTTCCTGAGCTCGTGGCTCGGAGTCGTGCTGGCGGAGGAACGCCGGGCCGAACCGCCGCCGCGGCTGCGCGCCGCGGATCCCATGCAACCGAGGCCGGCGCGTTTCCCCGCCCGGCGCGCGAAGTACCAAGCGGAGATCGCCGTGCACCTCGGTGCGCGCCTGCGGCGGCTCGCAGATCCCGTCCCGACCGCTGCAGGTCGGGTGGCCCTGGGGCTCGGGTCAGCGCACATGGCGCTGGCGCTACATGCCGCCGGTGAGTGGACCGAAGTGTCGCGCGCGAGCGGCACAGTGCGTTTCGGGCTGCTCGGTGGCGGCGCAAGTTTCGAGCTGCGGCACCAGCCAGCGGTTTTGGGCTGGGCGGCGAGCGTCCGCGCCACCGGCTATTGGCTGCGCGCCCAGGCGGAAGCGGACGATCCGGACGTGCGGGCCGGGTCGGCGACGGGCAGCGCGTTCGAAGCTGCGCTGGGCGGCGGACCCGTACTCGCGCTCGGGCCGAGCTGGCGCGCGTCGCTCGAGCTCAGCGCCGGAGCTCTGCTACCGGGTGTGGTGGCCCGCGTGCAGGACGCCTCGGATGTCGCGCTTCACGGCGCATTCGCGGAGCTAGCGTTGGCGGTTCGCCACGACTTCGGGGGCACGCCATGAACGCGGCGCGGCTCACCTGGAGCGTGCTGCTCTCTGCGCTCGCGACCGGCTGCGGCCTCGATGCACAGCTGCTCGATCGTCCAGGGAAAGCAGACGCGGGCCCAGCTCCGGACGGGGGTGGCGGCAGCGCGGGCTCCCCTTCAGTGAGCGGGCTCGGAGCGGGCGAGTACCACACCTGCGCCGCACGCGAGGGTGCCGCCTGGTGTTGGGGGGCCAATGGTTCGGGCCAAGCTGTGCCGGCAAGCGAGAGCCCGCTGCTCGCGCCCGGGCGC
>DATHEN010001087.1:0-5959 GCA_035318565.1 Polyangiaceae bacterium | reverse complement strand
GACGTGACGTGGAGAAACGCTCAGGTCGCCGAAAGCACTAGCTGGCGCGACGGGCTCGCCAGAGTGCGGTGAATTTGCGCTCTATCCACGCAGCGATCACCGCGACGGGCACGCCGAGAGCGAACAACGCCAGCGCGTACAAGGCACGAACGTATTGGGGCGAGCCGCGCGGCTTGTAGCCAGCGATACCGATGAGCTCGTGGACCAGGAGGTGGCCGAGGTAGATGCCCCACGACCAGATGCCGCAAAACGCGAGGAAGCGCCGCACGGAGTCGGAGAGCGGCACCCAGCGGCACAGACCGAGCAGGGCCAGCGCGAGCGGCACGTCCACCAGCTGAATCACCGCGAGCTCGCGGATGGGCCCGATGTTATCGGACTCTTCGCCGCGGGCGATCATCGCCGCGTACTGTCCGATCAACGTCAGCGCCACGGCTGCGAGCGTGACCGGCAAACTCAGGCGCCCGCGCCACCAGCGCGCGACCAATATTCCTGTCACCACGTTGAAGAGCGCGCGCGGCCCGAATATCCAGTGGTAAAACCAGCCCGGCCACTGGATATTGCCGCCCAGGATCTCTTTGCCGACATCGACGATGTCGAACATCTTCCAGCCGGTCCACCACGTCACGAGCGCGGCTATGGCCAGGATCACGGGTGCAGTCGGGCGCGTGATGGCGCGGCGCAGGAGCGGGTAGACCAGGATGTATTGCAGGATCACCGTGACGAACCAGCTCGTCCCGATATTCGGCGCATAGGCGAACACGTTCGCCAGCGCGAGTTGCCAGCTGAGGTGTACCGAGCCCTCCGGCGGCCGCCACAACACGACCACCGACCACCAGATGGCCATCATGGCCCAGTAGCCAGGTAGAATGCGGCTTAGCCGTCCGACGTACCAGTTTCTGAGCAGCTGGTCGGGGTTGCGCTTTTCTTCGCGCAGCCACCACAACTCGGACGAGATGCCGAACAGCACCATGAAGACCAGCACCGCTCGATCGATGAGCCGGCGGAAGACGAAGGAGCCTTCGACGAGCTCGGCGTGAATGCACACCACGCATAGGATCGCGAAGCCCTTGACCCAGTCGAGCTCGGGAATGTGATCCCGCTTGCTGGTGCTGGAAGCGTCCGCCGGGGTGGCAACGGCAGGAGCCGGGTACGCGGGCGTCTCGGCGCCCAGGCTGTTAGTATTCACCGCGTGCCCCGCCGTCATACCCGCTCGGGCGAGGCAAGTAAACAGCCGGAATTCTGCGACTAGGGCGCAGCGATCCGGCCGAAGCCCGCATCACTGAGGGATTACGACGACGCTCGTCGGCGCGGCTCCGACGCTGACGTTCGCGATCTTCGCACCCGTGGTCGGGTCGAACACCGTGACGCGTCCCGGGAGGTCGAACGGGAACGGCGCGCCACCGATGCCGGCCAGCAGCAGCTCCACGTGGTTCACGCCCACCGTCGCGCTGCCGAAGTCGGTGATGTAACCGCGTGAGCCATCGGGGCTGAAACCGATGCCGACGGGCATTTGCCCGCCCAGGTCGATCGTGTGCTCGACCGCGTGGGTCGTGCCGTCGAGCAGGAGCGCGTTCGACGCTTGCACGTTCGTAATGCCCAGCGTGACGCCGTCGGGGGTCGGGTTGCCGATGATCGGGAAGGCCTGCGGACCCATGATCAAGGTCGAGGTGACTTGCCAGGACGCGGTGTCCACCACGCTCACGCTGCCGCCGAGGAAATTCAGCGCGTACACTTTCGTGCCGTCCGGCGACATGGTGATCCAAGCCGGGAACTGGCCGACGGGGATGGCCGGCTTGATGACCTCGCCCGTGGCCGCCGAGAGCGCGACCATGGTGTTGTTGGGATACGCCACGTACAGCGTGGCCGAGTCCGGACTCACGATGATGGACATCGGAATCGAAGGTTGAGTGATGTTTTTTTCGATCGTGTCGTTCGTGGTTTCGATCACCACCACCGTGGTGCCGAGACCGACGTATACGTGTTTGCCGTCGGGACTCGACACGATCACGAACGGACGTGACGTCATCGGGAGCGACTTCACGGCGCGCGTCTTCACCGTGACGGCGGAAACCGTGTTGTCTACCCAGTTTGCCGAATACAGCTTCGAATGATCGGGAGTCTCGGCGAGCACCGCCGGACCTTTGCCCACGTTGATCGTATCGACTACCGCGTGCGTGGTGCCGTCCAGGACGGTAATGGCGTCGTCGCCGTGCAAAGTGACGTAGATTTTCGATGCTTTGCCGGTGCAGCCCAGGCCGCACACGAGCGCCATCAGCGCACTGAGAAAAAAGCTGCGTTCGTACACGGCGAGTCCTCCTACGGTTTCCGGCTGCTGCCCGGTTGTACCGACGAACCACGGCGTAAGGGGGCAGGCCCTGGCGGTCAACACAAAGGCGTCCCGGCCGATCAACGAGCGAGCGGTCAATAGTGGGGTTCGGGCTCAGGCGGGCGCTCGTCCACGAGCTTTGCCGGGCAGCGCTTCATGAGCGCGCGCGCGCTCGTCCAGTTGAACGAACGTGTCCAGGTGTTGGCGCGCGCAGGCGGTCCAACTGAAATGCTGGATGCGCTCGCGCCCTTTCGCGATGAGCTCGCTGCGCAATCTGCCATCTACGACCACGCGCTCGATCGCGCGCGCCAGTGCGTCTGCGTCGCGTGGTGGAAAGTAGAGCACGGCATCGCCACAGATCTCGGGTATCGAAGCGGCGTTCGAGGCGATCACGGGACAGCCGAGCGCCATGGCTTCGAGCGGCGGTAGACCAAAGCCTTCGTACAGCGAGGGGTATACGAACGCCGCAGCACCCTCGTACAGGGCTCGAAGCTGCTGATCGTCGACGTAACCGAGCAGCTTCACCGCCTTTCGTGAGCGAAGATCCGTGCGACCGAACACTTCGTGGTTCACCGCGCCCGCAACCGCGACGCTGACGTCAATCTCCGCGAGGCGCGTGATCGCGTCGACGATGACCCCGAAGTTTTTGTGCGGCGTCACGCTGCTCACGGCGAGCACATAGCCGTTCGGCCTCAAGCCATGCTCTTCGAGGATGCTCGCGTCCGAGCTCAGACGCCTGACGTGTTGCCAAGCTCCGCCCGCAACACGCAGCCGCTCGCTGGCGATTCGACAATGGCGCGCAAGCTCGCTCTTCGAAAACTCCGAGACGGTCATGACCAGCGGAATTCTGTGTGCGAGCAGCGGCAGGAGCGCTTTGTACCAGGCGCGAAACTTCCAGCTGAATGCCCGTGGCACGGCGTACACCGCCGCGTCGTGCATCGTGACCACTTGGTGTTTCTTCGCGATGGGTCCAGTTGGGCCGAAGCTCAGGAGCCACGATCCGCGCGTGAGGAGCGGCAGGCTCAGTTGCTCCCAAGCATTTCCCGAGAACGTTCCAGCGCAGCGGAACTGGATGTGTTCGAGCGGCGGAGCCTGCGTGCCCCGCGGTGCCAAGAGTGTGAACTTCAGCTGCGGCGCCTCACCACTCGCGAGCAGAGCGTCCAGCGCGAGTAGCGTCTCGAGCGCGTAACGCTGCACCCCAGTAGTGCGCTGCGTGAGAAAACGCCCGTTGACGAAAATCTCTCTGTGCATGCGGCAGCTCGCGAATCTCTACACGGATCCGTGTATCACGACCAGCGACGGTGCTCTCGGCCCAAAACGGCAGTGACTCGCTCCGATGCCAGGGCATTGGAGTCGTGCGTGACGCGCGTGTGATCCTGCTGATGTACCCGAGCGGTCGCTATCGTCACTCGACGCGACAGAAACCGTTGTTCGTCTGGTCTGGGCATTGAATCTGGTTTCGGGTGTTGTTGCGATCTGCTCCATCTGGATCGTGAATGTGGTGTTCTGCCTCGCTTGCTCCGGCGAGCGCGCACATGTGCGCCGCGTCGTGTTTCGAACGTTCAGAATGCTGCGATTCGAGAGCGATGCGCGCGTGTCCCATGATGTTGACTGCCGGCAAAATACTGCGGTACTAGGACCCGTCAGCTGATTAGCAGCTTCTTAATCAGTGCGCTCTTCGCGCACGCACAGGTCTAGCGCAGCATTGCCGATGAGTTTCCACGCGCGGGGGAAACGAAAAAAAACGCCCGCACACGACATCAGTCGCTCGCTCGGAATGATGGAGCGGCATCCCGCAACCAAACACACGTGGTTCAAGGCGAGTGATTGGCGCGGTGTATCGGTTTTGTTTCCATCAGGACACACTGAATCCGCAGTGACGAGCAATGAGTGTGCGAAAGATTGCGCGGTTTGCTCGCACGGAATGCGGCCGTCACGCAGTTGCTTAGAAGAGATTGGATCACGAGCTTGCCTATTCGAGTTTTGCAGAACCACGCATGCGAGCGCGCAAGATCTGCGCGTGAACGTGTTTGCGAAACGTCACTATCGTTGCTGAGTCACTCGTATGAAAGTGCGAGAGTGATCGGCTGGAAACGCAGCGAGAAGAGTTCGAGAAACGAAAGCCATGCTCGATTGCGCATGAGGACTACGTGATTACGGTGTGCGGTTTGAAGGCGAACGGAGCTCGCACGAACGGGTCGAACGTCGTGCCGGCGAACGCCGCGTCGCCGAGCGGCGCGCGCTGCTCCAAAGACGGCACCGAAACGAAATCTCAAGGTCGGACTATTCATGCTGCAGTGCTTTCTCACTTTGGAGGGTGGCGACCATGACCGAACGAAGACCCCCCACTTCCCTTGCTGAGCCAGCTCGAGCGCCGAGGTTTGCATGTTGAAGCGATATCAAAGCTTCGTGGATGGCATATTCCGGGTGACCGACTCCTCGGTCATCGTGGCCGCGTGGCTCGGTTCCTATTGGCTGCGCTTTTATTCGTCGCCCTTCCCAGTAACGAAGGGTCTGCCCGACTTTGCAACCTACGCCTCGCTCGCGCCGCTCGTCGCGGTGTTGTGGATGAGCGTGTTCGCGTTGATGCGCGTGTACGAGTCGCGGCGCATGCTCGGCGCCGTTCACGAGGTACAGCTCGTGGTCAAGGCGCACGGCTTCGCGCTGCTCTTGTTCATCGCGCTCACGTACATGTTCGAGGAGTACAAGTACTCGCGCCTGGTGATGGCGTACTTCGGCGCGGTGGCCGCCGTGGCGTTGGTCTTTTTCAGGCTGTCGCTGCGCAGCGCCTTGCGCACGCTGCGCAAGCGCGGTTTCAACCTTCGGCACATCTTGGTCGTCGGTGAAGGCTCAGCCGTCGAGATGCTGATTCACCGGCTGGAGAGCTTTCCGGAGCTGGGGCTGCGCATCACGGGTCTCGTCACCCAAACCGGATCCCAGGATGACTCCGTTGCGGGCAAGCCCGTGCTCGGTCACTTCGGACAGATTGGCGAGCTCATTGCAAAGACGCGGGCGGACGAAGTGATGATCGCGCTGCCCTGGTCACAGCAGCACGAGATAGGCCGCCTGCTCGATCTGCTGAAGGACGAGACCCTGGATATCCGCCTGGTACCCGATGTGCAGGCGTACGTGACACTTGGCTGTGAGGTGGAGGACTTCAACGGCGTCCCCGTCGTGCGCCTCAACGATTCACCGTTGATCGGCTGGGGCGCGGCCGCCAAGCGCGTGACGGACATCCTTCTGTCGGCGATCGCGCTGGTCATCTTGTCGCCGCTCTTGCTCGCGATCGCGCTGCTCATCAGGCTCACGTCCAAGGGGCCGATACTCTACCGGCAAGAACGCATGGGGATGGATGGTCGCACCTTTCACATGCTCAAGTTCCGTTCGATGCGCACGGACGCGGAATCGAGCACCGGCGCAGTCTGGGCCCGCGCCGGCGATGATCGCCGCACCGTGCTCGGCACGCTCTTACGCCAGACCAGCCTGGACGAATTGCCGCAGCTCTGGAACGTGCTGCTCGGCGAGATGTCACTGGTTGGCCCGCGGCCGGAGCGGCCGGTGTTCGTCGATCAGTTTCGGAAGCAAATTCCGCACTACATGCTGCGCCACAAAGTGAAAGCGGGTATCACGGGC